>JAAZIZ010000059.1 GCA_012800565.1 Lentisphaerota bacterium | reverse complement strand
CGGACGGGTCGGACGGGTCGGACAAGATGCTGCGGCAGCTTGCTACCGCAGGGTATGAAGTTTTCTTCCCGCGTTGCCCTGTCATGGGTGTAATGTGAAGTTCCGATGTGCGACGCCTTTCCCATTGTCCCATCCATACGTCCCATACAATTCCCCGCGCAGGAGGCTTTTGCGGCTGAAGTCAAATCTCTCTTCCCATCACGAAACTTCGCACATTAACTAAAAATAACTGCCCCCGCAACCCCGGAGTTTTCCATGGAGAATAAGTTCAAAATCGGATATCTGCCCTTATCGAAAGTTAATTGGACTAATGACACCCTGGAGGCTGCACGCGCCGGGGCTTTGGCTTTCCTGCAGCAGCTGCCCGGCGTAGAAGTCCTGGGCGGCACCAAGATGCTGACCCTGGAGGATGAGGCCGTGGCCCAGCTGGCCCAATTCGAAGCCGAACAGCCCGATTTGCTGATTACCCATTTCCTGACTTTCGCTCTGGGGGTTGTGCCGCCGCTGTACGCCCAGCGCCTGAAGACGCCAGTAATTCTCTGGAGCATGAAAGAACCCGACCCCCAGGGCGGGCGCCTGCAGAACAACTCTTTCTGCGCCGCCAATATGACGGCGCATCATATGTGGCGTCTCCATATTCCCTATTTCCATGTCCACGCCGAACCCGGCACGCCTGAGGCGGCGGCGCAGCTGCAACGCTCCATCCGCGTCGCCCAGGCGATGAAAATGCTGGGACGTCTGCGGATCGGCCTGATTGGCGGGCGGGTTCCCGGCTTCTACACCAGCTGCTGCTCCGAGATGCTGCTGCGCCGCAAGCTCGGTCCGGAGGTCAAAATCATCACCGAGCATGAGCTGTTCAGTGTCGCGGACAGCCTCAGTGCGGCTGAAGTCGCCGAAGCCACCCGGACCATTCTTGCCGATGCCCCCTGCCATCCCACGGACGGACCGCGCGGCAATCAGCTGGAGAAATCGGCACGGATTTTCGGCGCCGTCCGTAAGCTGAAAGACAGTTTTCTGGTTGACACCTTTGCCCTGCGCTGCTGGCCGGAAATCATCCGCAGCGACCTCTACGGCATCGCCGCCTGCTCCACCATCGGCCATCTGACCAACCATGGTTTGATTACTGCCTGCGAAGGCGATGTTTACGGCGCTGTGATGATGCGCATTGCCCAGCAGATTTCCGGCGAGCTGCCGTTCTTCTGCGACATGATAGTGATGGAAGGCGAATATGGCGTCGCCTGGCATTGCGGGGCTGCCCCGAGCAAACTCTGCAAAGCAGGCTGCCAGCCGGCACTGCGCTGCAGTGCCACCATCGAAGGCGGCGGTGTCAAGGGCGTCACCAATGAATTCCCGCTGAAGCCGGGGCGGGTCACCCTGGCCCGCCTGGGTGAGACCAGGGACGGCGACGGCTTCCGTATGCTTGTAGCCACCGGCGAAGGACTCGACACCGAGCTGTTTGTCCGCGGCAATCCGCTCAAGATCAAGTTTGACGCCGGATGCGAAGCTCTGCGGGAAGAGGTCATCGACAGGGGCTGGGAACACCATTACGCCCTGATGTACGGTGACCAGACCCAGGCGCTTAAGGACCTCTGCCGCAATCTGGACATTCAGGCCACCATTATCAACTGAGGAGAGCAACCAATGAGCAGTAAAAATCTTCTTATCCATCTTTCCCCCCAGCAGGGGTACAACCAGATTTTTGTCCTGGGCGAGTACAATATGCGCCTGAGCCAGTTCGGCCTGCTCAAACTGTCTGCCGGAACCTCGTATTCTGCTGACACTGCCGGCCACGAGGTCGCGCTGGTGCTGCTCGGCGGGAACTTCCGCGCTGCCGGCGAAGGTTGGGAGTACACAATTCAAAACGGCCGCAGCAGCCCTTTCACCGGCAAGCCCCATTGCCTCTATCTCCCCCGCCGGACCAAGTACAGCATCACGGCTCTTTCTGATGTGGAACTGGCCTGCTTCAGCTCACCGGCGAGCCGGGACACGGCCAAACCGACCCTGATCCGCCCAGAAGACACCCGTCATATTGAAGTCGGCGCCGCCAATTTCTGGCGCACCTCCGAAGTCATACTGGACGAGACTTTCGACTCCGAGCATTTTTATATCGGCGAAGGCATGATTCCCTCCGGCAACTGGTCTGGCTACCCGCCTCATCGCCATGATCTCAACAACCCGCCGGAGGAGCTGGATATGGAGGAGACCTATTTCTATCTGTTTGATCCTCCCCAGGGCTTCGGCATCCAGAAGGTGTATCAGCCAGACGGCTCCATTGATGAAACCTACACGGTCAAGAATTACGACACGGTCGCCATCGCTGAAGGCTATCACCCCCTCTGCGGCGCTCCGGGCTATCAGATGTACTACCTCTGGATAATGGCCGGAGCGCAAGGACGCGGCCTGGTCTCCTCCAAAGACCCTGCTCACGCCTGGGTGAAGTGATGAAAAACGGCATCCTGCTGGGCATAGATTTCGGGACTGGCGGCTGCAAGGTCACGGCCATCACAGTCGCAGGAAAACTGATCGCTGACGCCTCGGTCGAATACACCACCTATTTCGAACATCCCGGCTGGGCAGAACAGGAGCCTGCAGACTGGTATCGGGCAATGTGCCAGGCCCTCGCCGAACTGCGTGCCAAAGGGGTCGACTTCGCCTCTATCCTGGCGCTGGCTTTCGACGGCTCCACCCATAACGCGGTACTGCTTGACGAAGCATACCGCCCATTGCGCCGTACCATCATGTGGACGGACCAGCGCAGCACCGCCGAATGCGCTGAGCTCAAGGAACATTACGGCGACATGATTTTTGCTATTGCCGGACAGCAGCCTGCCCCGACCTGGACGCTGCCCCAGATGCGCTGGCTTATGCGCCATGAACCCGCAGTGCTGCAAGCGACCAGGCATGTCCTGTTCGTCAAGGACTATGTGCGTTTTCTGGTCACCGGCAGCGCACAGACCGATTATATTGAGGCCCAGGGCACGCTGTTCTTTGATTTGAAGGGCAGGCGCTGGTCAGAGCCTCTGGTCGCTCTGTCCGGCCTGCCGTTCTCCAGCCTGCCCGAGCTGGTGTCACCCACCGATGTTACCGGGCATATCACGGCGCAGGCAGCCGCTGACACCGGCATCCCTCAGGGCACGCCGGTCATCTGCGGCAGTTCCGATTCCGCAGTGGAGGATTATGGCGCCGGTGCCATTGAGCCCGGGGACTGCATCATCAAGCTGGCCACCGCCGGCAATGTCAACGTCATGACTGCAGAAGCCCATCCCTCCCAAGGCACCCTGACCTACTCCCATATCATCCCCGGAATGTGGTATACGGTCGCCGCCACCAACGCCGCGGCCCTCTGTCAGCGCTGGCTGCGCGATTTGATCTGCCAGGACCTCAAGCTGGAAGCGCAGGCGACTGGAACAAAGGCCTACGAGCTGATGGATAAGGAGGCAGCCCAGGCGCCACCAGGTGCCAACGGCATTTTCTTCCATCCTTATCTTCAGGGCGAGCGTTCACCCTACTGGGACCCCGCCCTCAGGGCCAGCTTCACGGGCATGGCAGTTTCCTCCCGGCGCAGCGATGTCATCCGCGCAGTGCTGGAAGGCGTCGCCTACTCGCTGCTGGACTGCTATGGCCAGATCAAGGAGTTGGGACTGCCGGTCAAACGCCTGATTCTGATTGGCGGCGGGAGCAAGAGCCGCCTTTGGAGTACGATTGTCGGCAACGTCTTCAATCTGCCCCTGCAGGTCGCTGAACCTGGCGATGCGTCATTCGGCAGCGCCCTGCTGGCCGGAACCGGCATCGGAATCTTTGCCAGCAGCCGCGAAGCGGTGCAGACTTGCCTGCGCCATGCTTGTACGCTGGAACCAGCACCGGCAGAAGCCGCCTTCTACGCGGAACGCTTCCAGACCTACCGGCGCATCCACGACGCTCTGGCACCGGTCTATGCCGCGCAAACCCGCAGCAGTTGATTTTTTCTGTACAGATATAGCAACCAAAGGAGTCGAAACAAAGGAGCCGAGATGTTAGTATCCAAAAACAGTTACATGTATGAGATGATTCGCTCTGAACTGACCGATATCGTCGGGAGCGAGTACGTCTGCACTTGTGCTGCAGACAAGCTGGGGCATTCCATCGATTACTACTGGATTCCGGAAATGTGGCATGACCGCGGCATGGAAACACCCAAGCCGGACTTCGTGATCCATCCCGGCAGCACCGAGGAAGTCGCCAAAATCCTCAAGCTGGCCAACCACTACCATATCCCGGTGGTGCCCTGGGGCGGCGGTTCCGGCTCCCAGGGCGGCGCCCTCCCGATCTTCGGAGGCATCATCCTGGACATGAAGCGGATGAACAAGATCATCCGGATCGATCGGGAATCCCTGACCGTGACCTGTCAGGCCGGCATCATCGCTCAGCACCTGGAATGGAGCTGCAACAAGGAGGGATTCTCCACCATGCACCTCCCGGCCTCCATCTCCTGCGCCACCATCGGCGGTTTCCTGGCCCACCGCGGCACCGGTGTCCTGTCCACCAAATACGGCAAGATCGAAGACATGGTCTTGTCCCTGGAAGTAGTGACCCCGACTGGTGAAATCATCAGGACCCTGCCGGTGCCCCGCCATGCCTCCGGACCGGACCTGACCCTGCTTTTCACCGGCAGCGAAGGGACTCTGGGCATTATCACCGAAGCCACCCTGAAGATTCATCCTGAGCCGGAAGCACGCGAGTTCCGGGCTTACATCTTCAAGGATTTCCACACCGCGATGGCAGCCGGTGCGGACCTGATGCGCAGCCGCCTCCAGCCCAGCGCCATTCGCCTGTACGATGAAACCGAGACTGTCACCCATGTACGCAAGGTCTTCGGAATGGACCTCGCCAAGGGCGCATATATGGTCTTTGGCTTCGACGGACGCAAGGACATCACCGCCTGCCAGATGAAATATGCCCGGGAAATCATGGAAAATAAATACAATGGCCAGGACCTGGGCAGCAAAGGCGGGGACCTGTGGTGGGATAACAAGTACAAATTCTTCTACCCGGGCTATATCTTCCACCTCCCCCAGGCCTACGGCACCCTGGACACCGTCGCCACCTTTGACAAAATTGAGGATGTCTATTGGGCCATGAAGAAAGTCGTAACTGAGAACTTCCCCCAGGCCCGTTTCATCGGCCATTTCTCCCATTGGTACGACTGGGGCTGCATGCTGTATGCCCGCTTTATCTTCGAACCGCAGGATGTGCCCAAGGACCCGCGCGAGGCCGTGGCCCTCTATAACCGGGTCTGGAATCTGGCCATCCGGGCCGCCATCGCTAATGGCGGAGTCATCAATGAACACCACGGTGTCGGCATTAAGCTCGGACATCTTATGAAAGAACTGTACGGCCCTGCCATGCCAGTGCTCGAAGGCATCAAAAAGCAGCTTGATCCGAACAATATCATGAACCCCGGCAAAATGGGCTTCAAAGGAGTCTGATAATGCATATAGATAACTACATCAATGTGATCCTGAACTGCCGCTTCTGCTTTATGTGCCGTCACCTCTCCGGCATTGGTAATGTGACGTTTACAGAAGCTGACACACCCCGGGTCCGCGCCTCTATGCTCTACGGAGTCACCACCGGCACCATACAGCTGAACAATCCCGACATCATATCCTGCATTTACCGCCACGACCTCAGCGGAGTCTGCCGCCGGAACTGCGTCCAGCACTTTGACGAAATCGGGCTGAATCTTGCGGCCCGGGCCGACATCGTCGAGGGCGGCTATGCACCTGAGAACATCAAGGCGCTGGCCGACAGTCTTATGCAGACTGCCCAGTGGACAGTGTCCGGCACAGGCGAGGTGCTGTACTTTGTTGACCCGTACACCCAGGAAGCAGCAAATGTCACCGCGGCTTTTGCAAAAATCATGCAGAAAGCGAAAGTTTCCTACCAGACTGTGTCGGGCGGCTGCATTGGCAAAGGCCTGAAAATCCTTGGCTACCTGGACAAAGCCGCAGCTGCGGCCAAACAGTTTGCAGCTCTGGTGGAGAAGACCGGCGCGAAAACCGTGGTCGTCTCCAACCCTGCCGCTTATGATGCCCTGGTCAATGACTTCCCCGCTTTGGGAATCAAGCTGGCTGCGAAAATCATGCATACCTCTGAATACATCCTCTCGCTGGCTTTGCCATGCAAAAACCAGCAGGAGGTCTATTACCTGGAAAGCGATTTTCTGCGCAATTACAACGACGATTTGTCTGCTCCGCACAGTCTTCTCCAGGCTGTCGGAGCCAAAAACCGGCTTTTCGGCACTAACGATGAGGAATCCTACACCTGCGGTGAAGGCGCAGTCGTCCTGCCCCGCATTGATGCTTCGTTGGTAGAAAAGCTCGCCCAATACGTCGAAGCCCGGGCCGATGCACCGGCTACCGACCGCATCCTGGTGGCTTCCCCCTACACCAAGCTTATGCTGGGCAAATACACTTCCCTCAATGTGCAGACCTTGGAAGAGTTCGTGGCAGAGGCATTATAAGGAGAACCGGCCATGGCACTGGTCACCATGAAGGAAATGCTGCGCTCAGCGCGCCAGGAACAGCGCGCCATCGGCGCTTTCAATATCGCCAACTACGAAGGGGCGGCGGCCGTCATCAAGGCCGCCGAAGCGGAAAAGTCTCCGGTCATCATCCAGGTCTACCAGCGGCTCTTCAACTCCGACAAGGCTTATGATCTGGCGGGAATGCTTCTGCGCCTCGCGCAGCGTTGCCGCCAGCCGGTCGCCATCCACCTGGACCACGGTGATACAGTCGAGCATGTCCGGAACGCCATTGCCTGGGGCTACACCTCAGTCATGTTCGATGGCTCAAGACTGCCGTATCCGGAAAACCTCAGGCTGACTACGTTATGCGCTGGCTATGCCAGAGAAGCCGGTGTCAGCAGCGAAGGTGAAATCGGGCATGTCGCCCAAGGCGATGAGACTGAATTGACCGATGTCAGCCAGGCGGTGGATTTTGCCCGCCAGACCGGCGTTGACGCCCTCGCGGTGGCAATCGGCACCGCGCACGGCTATTACCAGTCTGCTCCTCAGCTGGACATTGAGCGCTGCCAGGCGATTGCAGACGCTCTGCCGGGCCTCCCGCTGGTACTGCATGGCGGTTCGGGGACGCCGCTTGACGATATGCGCCGGGCCATCCAGGCCGGCATTGCCAAAGTCAACATCGCCACAGAATACATGGACACCTATCTCCAGACCGCCCGGCGGGAACTCAATGCGCTGGACGGGAAATTCATCCCCATCGACAAATTCTACGATCCGATTATCGATGCGTGTTCCGAACACGCGGCACGACTGATTCGTTTCTTCTCCGGAAATTAGCCTCAATCCGGCCGAAACCCGGCCGGCAGCAGGCTTGCGCCTGCTGCAACAGTAAAGATGGTGCAATTATGCTGAAAATTGAACGTGTGCCCGACTACCAGGCCATGAGTGCCGCCGGCGCTGAAATCATCTACCAGGCAATTGTAGCCAAGCTGTCACAAGGGCAGCCCTTTAACCTTGGCCTGGCCACCGGCAACACCATGATTGAGTTGTATCGCATCCTCGCCGAACTGCTCAACCGGAATCGCATTGATTTGACCCGGCTGCAGACCTGGAATCTGGATGAATATGCCCTGGACGAACATACCGCGGTACCGCACAGCCATCCCTTGAGCTACTGGAAATATATGCACGAGAAGCTGTTCAACCGCCTGCTCCCTGAACGCAATTTCCGGGAGGCACAGGCCCATTTCCCCGACCCGGCCGCGCCGGCCGAATTCGACCGGGCCCTGGCCGCAGCAGGTGGATTGGACCTGCAGCTGCTGGGCATCGGCTTTAACGGTCATATCGCTTTCAATGAACCGATGCCGCCGGAGAGCATCTCCGCAACTGATTTTGCCGCCCTGCCGAGCCGGGTCATCGCCTTGGCCGAGCGCACCATTGCCACCAATGCGGCTTTGACTGCCAACGGCTCCCGCGACCTTGTGCCGCGCTATGCCGCAACGATGGGCATGAAGCAGATTCTGGCTGCCCGGCAGACCCTGTTGCTGGCCTGCTTCGCTGAACAGCAGGAAGTCCTGGCCCGGATGCTGAAAGACCGCGTCCCGACCCCGGCGCTGCCGGCCTCATTCCTGCTGTCTCACCCTGACTTCCAGCTGATTTACACTACCGACAAAATCAATCTGGAACAATAACTATGATGCTCACGGTGGAACATTGCCGGATCGTCTCACCCGGCACCGATATCCCGGACGGCAGCTTATGCCTGGAAAACGGCAGAATCACTTATGCCGGCCCGGCCCGGCCGGCGGTGCCCGGCGGCACAATCATCGACGGCACCGGCCTGATTGCAGTGCCGGGTTTTGTGGACATCCATTCCCACGGCCGCTCAGGTCATGATTTCTGCGATGCCAGCCTGGAGGCATTTACGGCTATCGGCCGCGGCAAACTGCAGGATGGCGTGACCAGCTTTCTGGCCACCAGCCTCAGCGTCGCCGATACTGATCTGCGCCAATTCTGCCACGCTGCCAAGGCCTACTCGGAGTCGGTCCACGATGGCGCGACGCTGCTGGGTATTCACCTGGAAGGGCCGTTCTTCCCGGCCTCCTGCGCCGGAGCCCAGAACCCGGCTTTCCTGAAAAACCCGGACATCGCGCTGGTT
>JAAZIZ010000058.1 GCA_012800565.1 Lentisphaerota bacterium | reverse complement strand
GTCCGACCCGTCCGACCCGTCCGACCCGTCCGACCCGTCCGACAGCACTATGCAGCATCCTGGTCACTGCAGGAATTTGAGCACACTCTGCACCGGCCACTGCGGGCAATCGCCATCCCCGATATATTCTTTGCAGCTACTGATCTCTTCCTCCGGACTGTCCTGTTGCAGCAGCAGTCCGAAGTAGTAATTGCCGCTGCCATCCAGCACGCCGTTGCCATTGATCTCTCCGGCGTGGATTTGCAGATGCCAGTAGTGGCTTAAATCAGCCCCTGCGGCCGCAAAATGATTCTGCTGCAGCTGCACTCCTGTCATCTCCCGGCCAGGTTCATCAGCATCACCCAGGAGCAGACAGATGCCGTCACTGACGATGCTGTTGCCGCTCAGGCGCAATCCCCGCGCCTCCTTGATCACCACTGCCGGCTGTCCGCCCAGAATCAGATTATCTTCCAGGCAACAGTCTTCAGCGGCCTCAAACTGCACCGCCGGGCGCCCCTCAACGGCCATAATGGTCAGCCCCCGTACGGTGATATTCTCTGCGGCTCCTGACTCAACCCGCAGCTGTCCCTGCAGAATGACTGCCTGCTCCTGACCCGGCCAGGCCGACAGCAGCAGCCCGGCCGGCAGAGTCCACCCCTGCTGCTCGCTGTGGTATTCACCCGGGAACAGGAAGATTTCTCCGCCGGGAGACACGCTTTCCAGCGCCTGCTGCAGGCTGGCAAATGCATCGCGGCCGTAATGGAACTGCCGTTCTCCGAGGATGATTTCTTCGCCCTCGTAGAGCTTCCCCTGCCAGGCACTATCCACTGCCACCGTCGCAGCGGTGATAATCAATGCGCCAGGGCGGAAATCAAGCTGGTAATTCGGGCCGAAGCTCAGGTCTCCCGGGGTGGTATCGTAACGCCCGGGATTTTCGCCCGGGCTACGTCCCGGCGAACCAGTGCTGGGCAAGGCTGCAAGGGCTGCGGAGGGCGCAGCAAAACTCCAGCCCAGCGCCGGGTCCGGCTGCCCTGGTTGTTTCTTCTGTATCCAGCCGTCGATATGCAGGGTTGCCGGCAAGACTTCCAGCCTGGCGGTGCCGGTCAGCAGCGTCCGGTTGCTGTCGCTGCAGACATAGCGCCAGGCGTACTCCTGGATGCCGGCCGATGGACGCAGTTCTGGTTCCTGCCAGGAGAAGGAACCTGCTTGCGGCTCCTGACTGGCAGCGGCGAGTACCTGCCCGGTCAGCTCCGATTCCCACAGCGCCTGACCGTACACAATGCTGTGCGCACTGACGCTGCCAAGGATATACTCATCGCCTGCCGCCGGAGCAGCAGCCGGTTCCAATTCCGGCTCAAGAATCCTGAACACACCCGGCAGAAAATTCAGGCGGTAGTTTTTCCCGGCGCTCAGGGTGCCGATTCTGATCTGGTACTCGCCGACTTTCTGGCCGCTTTTCCGCCGCAAGGCTCCGGTGAAAGAATCATTGGGCAGCAGGCTGCCGGAAACGATCTGATATTGCAGGGGCGGGTCTTCCTCGCCGACATATTTGCTGCCGTCCAGCGCCTGGATGGTCAGCGGCCGTTTGCTGACCGTAAGCGTTCCGCCGCTGAAGTTCCAGCGGTAGTTCTCTGAGGGCGCCTGCAGTGTCCCGACCGAGAAAGGATACTGTCCCGGCGGCAGGATATCACCGGCCTTGCCGGCAGCAAAACCGAGTTCTCCCAGGAATTGTTCTCCGAAAGGCAACGGTGCCGGTACGGTCTGGATTGCGAATGACGACGGCAGGGGCTCACCGTAAATCAACTCCATCTGTGGGCCGGACACGGTGACCTGCAATGGCAGCACCTGGACATCAATGCTGTAAACGGTTGGCGCAAAGTGTTCCTGGTCTGCAGGAGTGAACATAAACTCGCAGGGTATTCGTCCTACTGCATCCATCAGCCGTTCCGGTTCCAGCCATTGCGCCTCCCCCGGGATAATCATTGAATTGTTGGGATTCCGCATTTCAGCGGTCAGATTTGATTTGGCCAGCTGGTCTCCGTAGTACAGCAAATGGTATGTGCAAACCCCGACGCCGGGCGATGCTCTGACAATGCTGAAAGTACCTGGGACAAAGGTGATTTCATATAGTTCTGCCGGTATCACAGTCAGCGACGCCAAAATCAGTGCATACTGACCGATCTCATCGCCCGGTTCGCGGCCCAGTTTCACTGCCAGATAGTCATTCTCAACCAGCGAACCGGCGGTAATCTGCCAGCTGCGGCTGTAGTTGTCGGGTGAGAGATACTCCTTGCTGCAGTCCAGGGCGGTGATCGTCAAAGCGCGTTTCCGGAAATGGAAAATCCCCGGCACAAAGTTGATCTGGTAATTCTCGCCTGCGTTCAGACTGCCGATATTGATGGGGAAATCCCTGTCGCGTTTATTATACCAGCATTCGAGCTCACCACTGATGCTGTCGCCCGGCAGCAGGGTACCTTCCACAATCGTATAGGTAAAAGGTGGAATGCTCTCACCGTAGAGCGGATAGACATCATCGGCCTTGATGGTCAGCTGCCGCGGCAAAATACGGAAAACTCCTCCCGTCAGCACAAGCTCATAATATGGCGGCAGCGACAGAGTGCCGGCAGTAAACTCATATTCCCCTGGCATTTCGCCTGCCACCCGGCCGGGAGCGCCGCTCAGACGATCACCTTCCAGAAGACCCGACTGACAGACCGACTCCAGCACCGGATCGGGATCACCATACTGCTTGCTCTGCGAAGGCACGTGCACCGTCAGCAGAATTTTTTCCACCGTAAGCAGTCCGTTTTCGAATATCAGCTCGTAGTTAGCGGCCTCCCCGCCCCTGATTTCGATTGGATATTCACCCGGCAGGGACAGGCGGTCCGCCCCGCAGTTCACCTCCGGCACAGCAAGCAGCACACTGCAGTCTTCCTGCAACACAAAGCCGGAGAATTCCAGTTCGAATTGCGGATTCTCCTGTCCGTACTCACGGCTGTAATCCGGCATCCGGACCAGGAGCGGCGCCGCCAGGACCTGGATTTCAGAACTGCCGGACAGAGGCGGGTAGTCCTCTGCGGCGTCCGGCAGGAAATGCCAGCGCCCGGTATGGCTGCCGCAAGGCAGACAGAGCTGCTCATCTTCCCAGACAAAATGACCGGGAATTTCCTCGCCAGTACTCTCCAGTACCACCACTACGCTGTGCAACAGTTCTCCGCTCAGCGGCTGCCCATAGGTCAGCACGACCGTCTCGGGCTCATCGCGCAACTTCAGCACGGGTTTCAGGATAGTGAACTGGCCCGGCAGAAAACTCAGCTGATAATTGGCGGAGCTTTGCAGATCGCCCTGCAGGATCGCATATTCTCCCAGCTCCTCGCCGGGCTCACGCTGCAATGCGCCAGTCAGAACATCGCCCGCCACCAGCCCCTGCCCGCCGATCTGATAAGTAAGCACCGGATCAGGTTGGGAGTAATATTTCTGGAGGTTATCGGCTATTACGGTCAGCTGTCGCGGCTCAATCCTGAACTCGGCGGCAATGAAATCCAATTGGTAATTATCGCTCAGGCTCAGCGTCCCTTGCGCGATGACGTAACTGCCGGCCTCTTCTCCGACCGTGCGCACCAGGACACCGGCAAAATCATCCCCGGCCAGCAACGAACCTTGAGTAATGCGGTAAGTCAGCGCCGGCTCAGCATCGCCATAAACCTTGCCGCGGCTGTCAGCGGTTACCTGCACCGGACGCGGCAGAATGCTGACCGGGGCGCTGCCGCCTGCCGGCAGGTAGTTCAGCTGGTCATCAGGCATAAAGACCCAGCCCTGGGAACTGGTGCCGGCATTGGGGATGCCATTCCCGGCCTCCCAGAAAAAGTGGCCGGCAACGCTTTGGCCGGTCAGAGGATGAACCGCCCGTCCGCTGATGGGGACCTCGCTCAGTTCCGTGCCGTAAACGGACGCCACGGATTCCAGAGCGAGAATCTGCGGCTGCGCGGGACGCACCCGCAAGGTGCCGTTCCTGAGGATCAGTTGGTAATTATCGGCCTGGCCGCCCTGCAATGTGATCGGATAGCCCTCTGCCCGGACTGGGCTGGTCAGTTCCGCAGTAGTTTGCGCCTGGGGCGGGGCAATGCTCTCCAGCCCGTCGCCGGCCTGGAAACCTGAAAAGCTGATCTCCAGCTGAGGATTTTCCGCCAGGTACACTTTTTCCTGGTCCAAGGCCTGGCATACCAGTGGTGCCGGCAGAATGCTCAGGCTAGTGCTGCCGCTCCCGACATAGAGTTCATCCTGCACCCGGGCGGCGAGCTGGTATGTCCCGGCCTCCCGGGGAGCTTCCGGGCTGGCAGGATAATTGGTCTGCCCTGTACCTGTATAGATGCATTCCAGCGTCAGTCCCGGCGGGAATGTCTTCACCGTCAGCCCCTGAGGCAAGCCGTTATAGACCAACTGCGATTCTCCCTCGAAGTGCACTTCTGCCAGTCCAGGCAGACAGCGCAGTTCACCCGGGATAAAGACCAGGCGATAGTTGCGGGCCTGCCCGGCACCGGCCACCTCCAGGGTTCCCTGCAGTATTGGATACGTCCCCAAGCCAGTGATCGGCGGACAGGCAAGTTTCCCCTGCAGCCGGTCACCCTCGGCCAGAGAACCGGCCAGCAGTCGCCATGGCAGTTGCGGGGCTGGGCTGCCCCAATGCCAGTCCACATCTTCAGCCGCGATATACAGCGGGCGCGGCTGCACCGGCAGGATTTTTCTGCAAACGAAAGGGTTCCAGTTTTCGGCCAGACTCGCATCCAGCTCCAGGCGCAGTTCCAGTTCTATCTCGCCCACGCTCTCCGGAAAGAGAAAATCCTGCCCGGCGGACTGCTGCCAGGAGGCCTGGGCCAGACGATGGCTGAAAACCGCGCTCACCCCGGCCGGGGTATCCGGCCCCCAAAAGGTCTGCACTTGACTGAGGCGGGCATAAAGCAAAGGCATTTCCACTCCGAAATCGGCTGTCAGGTTACCACGCTCCGGCGTTTCATAGCAGCCGACATCCGCTGTTTCATTCTGCGGACGCGGATTGTTTGCGGCATCCAGTTCCGCAGGCTCTCCCCGGCCGCGGTTGATCAGATATGATCCTGCGCCCAGCCGATAATCGCCCCGGGCCGGGTCCCGGAAGCAGGGATACAAGGCTGCAATGGTGTTATCGTTGACCGCGACGCCGTTTGCGCCGCAGTTCTCTGCTGCCAGCGGCAGTATGCCTGCTGCCGCTGAACAGTCCTGCACCGCGCAATGCCGGCATTGCGCCCCGCCCAGGCGAATTTGTGCTCCGGGGCCGACATTGCCCCAGATGACAGAACTGTGCAGCTGCGCCGCCGCTTCGCTGAAACAGATGCCGGCGCCGTCCCCCTCGGCGTAATTTT
>JAAZIZ010000057.1 GCA_012800565.1 Lentisphaerota bacterium | reverse complement strand
TATGAAAGCCGGTTTTATCGCTTTTCTCTATCTAACCGCCGCTATGCTGCTGGCGACTAATCTTCCCCTCGACAATTTCCAGGTGGTGACTCCGCCTGGGCATGGCAGTCATGAGCGACGTGCTGACGGTGTCTGGGCTTTGCATTTTACCCCGCCTGACAAATCCGCCTGGAAAGTGCTGGAGCTGCCGGAAGAAGTCCGTTTGGAAGGCTGGAAATATCTGAATTTTTCTGCCCGCAGCGCTGATCAGGCGCATCACCTGCTGTATTTTTATCTGCGCCGGCAGTTGGCAGCTGACAACCAGGCCAGTTTTTACAGCCTGATTGAAGTCACGCCGGATTGGCGTGATTTTTCTCTTGAACTGGGGAACTCCAGCCGCAATGGCGGCTTCCGCTTTACCAAAGGGAGCAAGAATGCCGACCGGAATCTGAGTCATGGTGGTCAGCTGCTGTCGCTGCAGCCGGTGGCCAACGAGGAGGCCAGGCTGGAATTCAAGCAATTCAGTCTGAGCAAAGCGAGGCTTGATCTGCCTGCCGAGGGTCAGCAACTGGCCGAAAAGGTCGCCCGTCATCCCCGCCGTCAGCCATACGCCTTTGCCAAGATCATCCAGGCGGAGGCAGTGCCGTTGAGCGGTTTCAGCATTTTCCTGCCGGAGGGAGCCGGTGCTGTGCAGAGATTTGCCGCCGCTGAGCTGTCGCGTTATTTGACGCAGGTCATTGGTCAGGAAGTACAGGTGCAGAATGCTCCTGCCGGCGACGAAATCATCCACCTGGAAATACAGCCTGCGGAGCCGTCCGAGGCATTCAGCAGCGAATTGTCAGATGGCAGGAATCTGCGGCTGCGGGGAAATTCTCCACGGGCGCTGCTTTATGCAGTTTACGATTTCCTGGAAAAAGCCTGCGGGGTGCGCTTTCTGGCGCCGACTGAATACGGAGAAGTAGTGCCGCAGAATCCGCAACTGCGTCTGCCGCTCTTCCAGGATGCCGATCAACCACGGTTGACATACCGCTGTCCGCATTACTGCAGTTATGGCCGCAATAAGGATTCTGCGGCTCACCTCTGGCAGATGGCTGACTGGTGTGTGAAAAACCGTTTTAATGTCGAGCTGGAGCGCATCCGCGACCGTGAGGCCATCAAGGATTTCTATGCCCAGCGCGGCGGTTGTATCTGGCTGATGGAGCACCCCGGGCACAATTTCCATAAACTGATTCCACCCAAGAAGTATTTTTCCGAGCATCCGGAGTTTTTTTGTTTTGACCGCGCTACTGGCCAGTGGCGAGCTGAGCGCGCCCAGCTGTGTACAACCAATCCGGAGTTGATCGCGGAGCTGGGACGCTTGGCCCGGGATTATTTCCAGCGTCATCCCGAGCAGCAGTATTTCCCCTTATTCCAGGAGGACGGGGCCCGTCTCTGGTGCCAATGTCCGCCTTGCCTGGCTTTGAATCCCAGCGGCAGCAATTTAGCCAAGGCTACCGAGAACAATATCAATCTGGCCAATCTGCTCTGCCGCGAAATCCGCCGTACTCATCCCGACAAGGGCGTCTGCACCTATGCCTACGGAGTCACCAGCAGCCCCCCGGAAAACATCCTGCCTCAGGAAGGGGTCCGCATTATGTACTGCTATTCTCCAGGTGGTGATCCCGGCCGGCAGCCTTGGGAGTCCGGGGCTCTGTCTGATTTGGCGACCTGGAGCCGTCTCACCCGCGGGGATATGATCGTGTATTCCTACCACTATTTGTCCCCGCGCTATGCCTATATCACCGACACTGCCCTGACCAATATCTTCCGGGCCATGGACCTGTTGGATATAAAAGGCAGCAACCAGGAGTCTGCAGAATCCTGGGGCGGTGTTGATGCTTATCTGCTCTATGCCGGGGCCAGACTGGCCTGGGAACCATGGCTCGATGAACAAGCGTTCAAGGACGACTACTTCCGGAAGCTCTATGGTGCAGGCGGGGAGCAGGTCCAGCATTTTCACGAGTTGCTCTCCGCCGCCCTGGCAGACCCGACATATCGCCTGCGTATGGGTTTCAACTCTTACTCCAGTGTTCCTGAGGATATAGGAAATGAGTTGACTGCCTGCCTGGAAGCTGCTGCCGCGGCTGTCGCCGCAGATGCCCGGGCTTTGGCAGCGGTGCAGGCTCAGCAGCAGTATTTGAGCTATGTGCTGCAGTGGTCGAAGCTGCTGCGTGCCGGCGACCAGTATTACCGCCGTCCTGATGAGGCGGGGTACCAGCAGGCTAAAGCCGATTTGCAGGCACTGCAGCAGATTATCTCGAATCTGACCAAACCGCGCATCGTCTCCGTCTACACGCGACGGATTTGCGATGCATTCAGCTCCGGACTCGAGAATTCCTGGCGGCAGGAGCGGGCCTTGCAGCAGCTCGGTGAAAAGTTCACCATCCTGCAGACGCTCAATCCCTGGAAATTCCGCATTGACCCTGAGAATGTGGGCGAGAAAGAAAAGTGGTTCGGAGCGGCTTGGGATGACAGCGCCTGGGATATTATCGAAAGCGGAAAATTCTGGGAAGACCAGGGTTTTGACCAATATGACGGTGCCGGCTGGTATCGCCTGGAACTCGATCTGCCGGCCAGCAATCAGCCGCTGGGGCTGTATTTTGCCGGTGCTGATGAGCGCGCCTGGGTCTACCTCAATGGCGAATATATCGGCGGACAGCACGAGGGCGAGGCGGGAATACTGTGGCAACAGCCCTTTACTGTGATGCTGCCACAGGATATCAAGCCCGGCAAACATCTGTTAAGCGTGCGGGTGGTCGACAGCGGCGGCAAAGGCGGGCTGTGGGACAACGTGCTGCTGATCCGGCAGAAGTGAGCCGGGCACTTATCCGGTTCAGGGCAGGCGGATATCTGCCTGCAGACGGGTAATCACTGCAGCTCGTTCTTCATTATTTTGCCGGCCGGATTGCGGGGCAGAGCGGAGCGGAATTCCAGCAGATGCGGAATTTTATAGGACGGCAGCGCCTGATGGCAGTATTTGCGGATAGCGTTTTCGCTCAGCGTGCAGCCTGGCTCCAGAACAATAAAGGCCTTGATCAGCTCACCTAGTGATTCCCGGACACCGGTGGCAGGCACACCGATGACTGCCACCTCTTTGATTTCGGGCAGAGCCAGCAGCGCAGTCTCCACTTCGACTGCGAAGACATTCTCGCCTCCGACGATAATCATATCTTTCTTGCGGCCTTTGATAAATGTGAACCCTTCGGCGTCCTGGCAGGCCAGGTCGCCGGTTCGGAACCAGGTCCGCCCACGCAGTTCCACCAGCGAGGTTTCGAGCAATCCGGGGCGGTTCCAGTAACCGCTGATGACATTATCCCGGGCAAACAGCAATTCGCCGACTTGCCCCGGTTCGCATTCGCTTCCGTCCTCATGGATGATGCAGGCACCAACGAAAGGCAGCAGCTGCCCGATGGAATCAGGCCGTTCCAGAGCGGCTTCACCACTGAGCACATGGGTCGCGGAGGTGGTTTCAGTCAAGCCGAACAAGTTATGCAGTTCCACGCCGGGGAGGAGTTCCTGCAGGCGCCGGACTGTCTTGACCGGCATGATTGAGCCGGCATAGCCGATCACCCGCAGGCTGTCCAGGCGGTAATGGCTGAAATCGGGCAGTGCGATGCAGCGCTGCAGGACGGTAGGCACAGTCAGCAAGGTGGTGATATGCTCCCGCTGAATCAGGGAAAAGATATTTTCCGGCTTACTGTCGGCAGTGATGATCAGGGGAGTCCTCTGGTATGCCGCCGACGGCAGCGAGCTGTACAGCGCGGTGCAGTGGAACATCGGGTTTACCAGCAGATGGATGTCCTTGCGGGTGAAGTCATGTGCTTTGACTGTAGTGGTGACATTGAAGATCAGGTCATGATGCAGCATGATCGCGCCCTTGGGTGCGCCCGTGGTGCCGGAAGTATGCATAATGATGGCAGGGCTGGCGCCGGACAATTCCGGGCGTGGGCAGTATTGGCTGGGACGGAACAAGTCTGAGAAGTGCAAAGCGCGTCCGCTGGGTTCCAGGAAAGCATAGGGCAGATTCGGAAAATGAGCGGCTGCGGCCAGTGTTTCCTGGTCATTGCGGTTCTGTATGACCAGCAGGTCGGGTTTTACGGTCTGGAAGATCGACTGCAGGCTGTTGGCTTTCAGCCAGGGATTGATGGGAACGATGATGCCGCCGATCTTTATCACTGCCCAGTACAGCAGGAAATATTCCAGGCAATTGGGCAGACAGACCGCGATTTTGGGATTAGGGGTCTGGCAGATTTGGGCCAGTCCGGCACCCAGCTGGGCAGCCAGGTCATCGGCGGCGGCGTAAGTCAGGCGTCGTTCGCCGCAGACTGCGGCCAGATTCTCGCCGGCCTCCTGTACCGCCTCCTCCCAAAAATCGCGGATGCTGCGGATGCGCCGGCTGCGCCGGGGCAGCGCGGTAGTGCCCAGCAGTTTTTCCAGGATGGGCTGCAGTATGTCAGCGATGCGCCGGTTTCCCAATTCGTTGGGGTGGTTGCGGTCTTTCCAGCAGCAGCGGTCATTGATGATCAAGGCCTGATGATTGGGCAGGTATTCGCAGTCGTAGCGGCGGGCGATATCCTGTTCCAGGCGAAAATAGGCCAGCGAGCGTTCGTCAGCACCATAAGTCTTGGCATGCAGCTGTCCGGTCAGGGGGTCCGGCCAGGGTCCGAAGACGCCCAGCACCACGGCCTGGGCACCTTGAGTTTTGATGCGCCGCAGCAGATATTCCAGATCAGTGCCCCAAGCCTGGTAGGGGCGGACATTGCGCCACCAGTCATTGGCACCAAATTCCACCAGCACTATATCGGGATGCTGCGAGAGGACGTCTGCTTCCAGACGTTCCCGGGCCCGCTCCAGGGTGTCACCCCCCACGCCACAGTTGATGAACTGGTGCTGCGGGAAGCGCTCTTGCAGAATATCGCTGAAGCGCCCTCCAGGGCCGCCGCAGCTGGTCAGACTGTCACCAAAGCAGATTATTTTCATGGTTGAGAAAATTTTGAGGTTATGGCCAAGGAATTAACATTTCAGCAATACAATACCCCTTGAAAGAATTTTTTCCAGAAGTGGCGGTAAAATAGCTCTGAATGGCTCTGAAACAGTCAGTCTGGTTTTTGTTTTGTGCTTTTGGAGTTATGTTATTGGTTAAAGTCTCCGGCCATTGCCGAACCTGGAGTTTTGGTAGTTCAGAGGGGCCAGACGGCAGTTTTGCCGGATGCAAACCGTGATAACAGGAGTGCTGGCAATTATGCATACTGCACAGATAATTCGCAGATTTAATTTCCATGACTGGGGTGGCACAGAAAATGTCGTCTGGAATAGTGCCCTGGAGCTGTTGTCATTGGGAGTAACTTCGGAAATCCTGGCTACTGCAGCCGGTGCTAAACCGGGAAAGACGATTAATTCCGGCATTAAAATTCGCCGTTATCCGTATTTTTATCCGTATTGGCCCTTGGGCAGCAGGCAAAAGCAAGCCTTGGACAAAAAGGGTGGCAATCCTTTTGCCCCCGGCTTGCGTCAGCGGCTGGAGCAAGTCCGGTACGATCTGTTTCATGTCCACAATTCCGGTCGTCTGGCTGAGATGGTGCAGGCGGTCAGCCGCAAGCAGGGTGTGCCTTATGTCATCAGCTTCCATGGCGGTTGCTTCGATATACCGGAAGCCGAGCAGAAAGAGCTGATTGCACCGCTGCGCTGGACATTTCCCTACGGCGGAATCCTGGACCGGTTGCTGCGGCGCAAGCGTGACTGCATTGCCGGTGCCGCTGGCATCATCAGCGTAGGTGCCAATGAGGTGCCAAAATTGCAGGAACTCTACCCTGACAAGCATATCATCCATCTGCCCAATGGTGTGAATACTCGGCAGTTCCGGAAGCGGGTGAAGTACAGCTGGCGGCATAAGCTCGGGCTCCCGCCGGAGCGCAGGCTTTATCTGTGTGTATCGCGGATTGACTATCAGAAAAATCAGCTTCTACTGTTGAAGATGCTGTCTGAGCAGCTTCGTGCCGGCGAGGATGTGCACCTGTTGTTGATTGGTCCCTGCACGGTGAGCTGGTATCTGGAGCAACTGCAGGAATACTGTCGGGTCCATAACCTCTCTGAGCGAGTGACTATTTTCCCTGGGTTGCGTCCGGATGACGAACGTTTAGTGGCCGCATATCAGGAGGCAGATTTGTTTTTCCTGCCGTCATTACATGAGCCTTTTGGTATTGTGGTGCTGGAGGCCTGGTGCGCGGGCAGGCCAGTCATCGCAGCAGCGGTGGGCGGTCTGCAATATCTGGTTCAGGATGGCGAGACCGGGCTGCTGTTCAAATCTGACGACTTGTCTTCCCTGCTGCAAGCCTGCCAGCGTGTCCGCCAGCCCGGGCTGGCTGAGTATCTGGCCAGGAATGCCTGGCTGGAAGTAAAGAACAAATATACTTGGGCCCGGATTAGCCAGCGTTTGGCCAATTTCTATGCCGAGGTTCTGGAACAATACCATCACCACTAAAACCTTAGGAGAGAATATGCGATTGTCAGAATGTCTGCCGGAGGCTCTGTGCTCCCGCCCGGCTTTTCCTGCTGCCAGCCAGGCGCAGAATTGGGAAAAGGTTGCCGGTTCCAAGCGCAACCGCTATCTGTTTGAGCGTTTGTTGCAGGCGGCTGAGGCTGCTCTGACGGCCGAAGTGCCGACCCTGCCGGCCTCGCTGTTTATGGAATATACCCGCAACGGCAACCGCAATCGCTTCGAACAATGTTATTTCCGGCGGCGGCGGCAGCTCACCCGGCTGGTGCTGGCCGAATGCTGGGAGCGCAAAGGTCGTTTCCTGGACAAGATTATTGATTACCTCTGGGATATTGCCGCCGAGCCGACCTGGTGCCTGCCGGCTCATATCCGGGGACATCACGATGCATTGCCGAACGAGGAAATCCCCACGGTTGATCTGTTTGCGGCTGAGACCGGCATGACCCTGGCTCAGGTGCTGGAACTGCTGGGAGAGCAATTGACCCAGCAGTCGCAGTGCCTGATTGAAGTCTTGCAAAGCCGCATCCTTGAGCGGGTCATTGCACCGGCGGAAATTACACCGTTCCCGTTCTGGTGGGGAGAGGGGCGCAACAACTGGACGCCTTGGTGCTGTACCAATATCCTGGGGGCAGCCCGGGTGGTGCTGGCCACGGAACCGGACCGGTTGCGCACCTTGCTTCTGCGCCTCTGTCAGTTCGGAGAAAATTATCTGGATAAATATCCCACCGATGGCGCCTGCAATGAAGGACCGACTTACTGGACCGTTTCACCCGGAATTATGACCGCTTTTCTGGAGCAGCTGGTGCTCCTGGGCGCGGAGGCAGATAAGGTCTATGCCGATGCACGCTTGCGGCCGATGGCCGAATTTATTGTCGATGCCAATCTCGGGGGAGCGTGGTTCGTGAGTTTTTCGGACAGCAGCGGCAAGATGCTGCCGCCGTTGCAGTTCTGTCAGCGCTTGGGCGAACGCCTGCAATCACAGAAGTTATTGTCTTTCACAGCTCGGCAGCTGGCCCTCTTGGAAGAAGAACCGGCCGGTTGGGAAACGGTCTTTGACTGGCCGCTTTTCAACCTACTGGCCTGGATTTTCTGGCTGCCGGAGGAGACTCCGAGGGTGGAAGAGGCAGCGGAGTCGAAAGTGGTGTATTATCCGGTGACTGAGCTGGTCTTTGCCCAGGCTCCCGGCCTGGCCTTTGCCGCCAAAGGTGGCCACAACCGCGAGAGCCATAACCACAATGACTTGGGGCAGTTTATCCTGATGCTGGCAGGCGAGCCGTTGATTGTTGATTTAGGCAGCCCCGAATACAGTCGGGATACATTTTCGGCAAACCGTTTCAACAGCATCATCACTAACTCTTTCGGTCATAATGTGCCCTCATTTTCCGGACTGGGGCAATGCTATGGCCGGGAATTCGCCACCCGGGCGGTGGAGTTCCAGGAGGACGGCAGTTCACTGCGCTTCACTTTGGACCTGGTGGGAGCCTATCCTGCAGAATTGGAGCTGAAGTACTGCCGCCGGACTCTGCAGTTGGATTTAGCGGCGAAACATCTGCTGGTTGAGGATGATTGGGCCAGTACCCGGGAATTGACCATGCAGCTGCCGTTGTTCAGTGCCGGCAGCGCCAGCAGGGACGGCCAAGGTAAAATCCTGCTCCATAATGGCCCGGCTCGGGCAACCCTGACGTTGTTGAGCAAGAATGCCAACTGCCAGTGTGAGCCTTTCGTGCCGGAAGACTTAGCGGTGCAGAAGCGCTGGCAGTGCGGATTGAGCAGAACGGAATTTACCCTGGCTGCGGCCACGGCCGGTACACTGCGCTGGGAAATCCAGGCTCTATAGGGGAACAGAGGCGCACCTTATGCGTCTGCCGCAGAGCTTTTGCCGGGGGTGCAGCCGCGACGGGGGTATGTTTCCAGGGGCAGGATATGGGTCAGCACCGCCGCGGCGCAATGCAGCCCAAAGAGTGCCGGCAGATAGGATATGCTGCCAAGCGGACGCTTCTCTCCCTCGGCTTCTACAGAGTCAGCGGTATATGCGCCATTGCTGAGCAGCACCGGCAGTTCCGGTGAATAAACCACTTGGATGCCCTCCTGAATGCCCTCCCGGCGCAGATATTTGCGCAGGTTTTTGGCCAGCGGGCAACCCTCGGTCTGGCTGATGTCTGTGACTCTGACTTCACCGGGCAAGAGTTTATTGGCTGCCCCCATGCTGGAGACCACCGGCAGCTTCTGTTTCGCGCAGGCGCACAGCAAAGCCAGTTTGGCCCGGCGTTCATCGATGGCATCGACAATATACGTCCACGGCCGACGCTGCAGCAACTCGGTGCAGTTTTCCGGTGTAATATGCAGTGACAAGGCGGTGATTTCGGCTTGCGGGCAGATATCCCGCAGGCGCTGTGCCAGGACCTCCACCTTGCTCTGTCCCAAGGTGCTGTGCAGTGCTTGCAGCTGCCGGTTCAGGTTGCTGGCTTTGATGCAGTCGTAATCGACCAGGGTAAGGTGTCCGATGCCGCCGCGGATCAAGGCTTCAGCCGCCCAGGAGCCGACCCCGCCGACGCCGCAGAGCAGTATCTGCGCCTGGCGGAGCTGCTGACAGGCCTCAGGCCCGACCAGCAGCCGCAAACGCGAGAAGGCATCCTCAGCCGAGGTCATTTTTGTTCCAGCTGCAAAGTAATGCTGGGCTGGTCGCAGACCGACTTCGGCCCGAAATACTGGATCGGCCCAGGGTAGACAAAATCCACGCCTCTGGCCCAAGTATTGCGGTGTGAGGCGAATTCCCGGAAAGGCCGGGCGGTCAGCTCGACCAGAGCCTTGCGAATCACCGGGACATCCTTGCCGTGCCGGTGTTCGATATTCATCATCATGGTCAGCGGGATTCCGCCGGGCAGCCACTTGTCCGCGGAACGGGAGATATTGCGCACACTGGCCATATAACCGGTCTTGCCGGCACCCAGCAGAGCCGCTGCGGTATAGCCCAGGCTGTAGCAGTAATCAGCATCGAAATTAGAGGGTGCAGAGCAGCGGCCTTCATAACCGAAGAAATGCGCCAAGGTGCTGAATTTCACTGGTGCTTTATTTTTCCGGCGGGCATTGATACGGGCCAGCCTGCGTTCAATCATCTCGATCAGCAGCTTTTCAGTTTCGATCCTGGAGACCTGGACATTGCCGTGCGGGTCGCGGTCGCTCAGCAGCTGTGCTTTGATACTATCCGGCAGAGCGGCGAAGACAGTCGCAGATTCCCCTTGCAACTTGCCTGCGACAAAGTCGATTTTGCGGTCGATCTCGGTGAGAGCTTCAAAATGCTTCTTGTTCTTCGCCAGCAGGTCGTTGAGCTGGGTGATCAGAAGTTTTATTTCAGGAATGAATTCAATCAAGCCCTCGGGGATCAGCACCACCCCGAAATTCATCCCGTTCTCTGCCCGTTTGACTACCAGCTTAGTCAGTTTCTCCACGATTTCCTGCAATGAGATATTTTTTTCCGCGATCTCTTCCGAGATCAGGCAGGCGTTAGGATGGGTCTGCAGGGCGCATTCCAGAGCGATATGCGAGGCCGAGCGACCCATCAGTTTAATGAAATGCCAGTACTTGCGGGCAGAATTGGCATCGCGCATGATATTGCCGATCAGTTCGGAATAGACCTTGGTCGCGGTGTCAAAACCGAACGAGACCTCAATCCATTCGTTCTTCAGATCGCCGTCGATGGTCTTCGGGCAGCCGATGACTTGAATGCCGGTCTTTTTAGTGAGCAGATACTGAGCCAGACTGCAGGCGTTGGTGTTGGAATCATCACCGCCGATGATGACAACCGCTGTGATGCCGTGCTTTTTGCAGGTCTGCGCAACTTTCGCAAACTGCTCCTCAGTCTCCAGCTTTGTGCGGCCTGAGCAGATCATGTCAAATCCGCCGGTGTTGCGGTATTGATCCACCAGCTCAGCACTGATATTCAGATACTTGTCTTCCAGGAGGCCGCTGGGGCCGCCCAGGAAGCCGAAAAGCTCGTTGTTGGGATTGAGAGCTTTCAGAGCGTCAAAAAGACCCGCGATTACGTTATGCCCGCCGGGAGCCTGCCCGCCGGAGAGAATCACCGCGACCTTCTGTACTGCTCTGGGGCCTTTTTGGCCCGGCGCGAAAGTCAGCACCGGCAGTCCATAGGTGTCTGGATATAATGCTTTGATGGCTTTCTGGTCAGCTACGGATTTAGTGGCAGCCCCCTCCTGGATGGTGACGAAGGGCCCGCATTGTTTCAGGATGTCCGGCAGCTTGGGGACATACTTGGAACGGGCTTTCTGCAAAGCGGAAATTTTGCTCATGATACTGTTTTCCTCTATAGGGGGTTAAGAGATGGGAAAAAACATAACGTAAACTTAGATGGATTTTTTGCAATTCCGGCCGCGGAAAAATCTTCGTTTGTCAGCTTCCACAGTAATGCGTCAGTGAAGCTGGGCGACTGTTTTTTTACAACTAAAAACACTAATGGGCACGAAAAAATTTCATGGAAGTGGCGTTATCAGCGAGAATGTATTGTTTTTGCCATGAAATTTTTTCGTGTCCGTTTGTGCCTTTCATGGTTAAAAAAAACTTTTTGGATGGGGCTACATACGGCAGCCTAAAGGCTGGACTACATACGTTAGTCTCTTCTTTGTCAATGGCCTGCTTGTGCCAGAATATCCTGCATAAGGCTATATGCTTCGGTTACCTGCTTGTCTGTCAATTTCTGCAGCAGTTCCAGCGCGTCCTGCCGCTTATTGTCCTTCAACAATTTCCTGGCTGTTTCCCATGTCGCCTCGTATTCCTTGCGGAAATTCTCTTCCATGGGAAGAAACTTTTCTTTCAGTGACATTTCATCTATTTTGCTTTGCTTGAGCTTATAGGCAAGCTTGCCGAAATCACCATTTTCCAATACTTCCGGTATTTTTTTGATGCCCATTGGAATGGGTATGGCCACTGCATAACAAGTTGGGCCAGGAATAATATTCACAGTCCCCAGCACATCCGGATATTCTGCGTCAGGCATATAGTCCGATGCACATACGGTGCTGTTTCTAAATGGGCACATATCCGGATATTTTTCATCATGAAAGCGGGAAACATCCACTGAATCCGCAATGCTGATTTTATCATGCTCCTTTATCTTGTCGATAAACAGCCCAGTGGTGACATGAAGCCGCGTAGCGGACTTAATGGCGCCGTCCACCGTGCCCTTTGAAAGATAGGCCATTTCAGGGAAAATGGAATGGTTGGTGTGCACGGCAACGCCTCTGCTTATGATCTGATGTGAAATATGTTTGGGAGATATCTCGATGATGACTGCTTCTTCGGTGTCGCAGAGAATATATGTATCTGCCTTTGGATTGCTGCCGTCCTGTGTCATTTTTGTCATCTTTTCCAAAGCTTCCTGGACAGTTGCACAAGAAAAAATGACTTTCCGCATGGTAGTGTATATATTTTGGACCGTGCTTTCATCTTCCGGATAATCCGTCGTCTTTGGCAAAGCTAAATCTATCATTCCCAGCCCCTTTTCATTGAACAGCATATAGGGGCTGAATGCAAGTGCCTTGTATTTCCCGTCAGGCGCTGTTTCATGTCGCAATGTGACAGGTATTTCTTTTCCCGCTCCCCAATCCCGGGTCTTGTGAATGAATAATTTTCCGTTGGCACTTACGTCAGGTGCCGTAACCCATGCTGTACATGCCATAAGTTCCACCGTGACTGCAATATCAATTATGGTTATCAGCTTTTTCATTGGTCGATAATTACCCTTTTATTGATGCCAAGTCTTCTTTGTAATGCGTGAGTCATTTATAATATACTCTGCACATCGCAACCGGGATGGTTGCGACACTTTTTAAATCTGCACCCTCAGTCCCAAAGAATCAGAGATTTTACAGGAATTCCTCAAGAAAAAAGAAAGATTTCACAGGGGGCGAGTACAGGTATTGTCT
>JAAZIZ010000056.1 GCA_012800565.1 Lentisphaerota bacterium | reverse complement strand
AGCAGGAAGAACTCCCAAGTCAAGGCCGGGAGGTACAGTTTGATTCCGGCCGCTAGCTCCGTGCCGCTGGTGCGGCGATATTGCCCGAGGTGGGGCTGGAGCAGCAGATAGTCGCCGCTGAGGTCAGGCAC
Organism: Lentisphaerota bacterium; assembly: GCA_012800565.1. Lineage (GTDB taxonomy): Bacteria > Verrucomicrobiota > Lentisphaeria > Oligosphaerales > Oligosphaeraceae > JAAZIZ01. The sequence continues at coordinate 3,150 of JAAZIZ010000056.1, read as the reverse complement.
CCTGAGCTTGATGAAGACGGGGCTCTTCTCCCAGAAATTCCCGACTGCGGCCAGGAGGCGCTGATCCTTGCGGTAGGCCTGCAGCTGGATGGTCGAATTGATGCTCTCTATCTCCGGGCAGAGTTTGCTGGAAGCCAGCCAGGCGCGGATATGCTCCGGGCTGATGACCGGCGCAGCGGCTTCTACCTGGACACTGTTATCCCCGGGCCAGGTGCGGACCTGCTCTTCATACAGAGCAATCTTGCGGTTGGCTTCGGTCATTCTGGTATAATAGCGGTAGTCGAAGTTGAACCAGTAGATCAGCGAAGCGGCGTAGCCGGTCAGGAAGTTGTCGATGGTCTCCAGGGCGATGGCTTCAGGCGGGTTCACGTTGGTGGCATGGCAGCCGTAAGGCAGACCGATGATGCCGATCGGCTGCTCCGAGTATTTATCCACGAAGCGTTTGACGTCGCGCACTTCGAGGTAATGGGTCAGATATCTGCCCGGCAGGTAGCTATACAGTTTGCGCATGCCGGCCGAATGGGTGTATGGCCCCCAGATATTGACCAGTTTCAGGTGCTTCAGGAAATCTTTCGGCGAATACTGTTGTCCGAAAGTCAGCGCTTCCGAACAGGCCGAGCGGGAGAGCATGGGTATGAAATGACACTCCCGCCCCATTTCCCTGCCGATGCGGCTGATGCTCTCTTCCAGGGCGGCGATGATCGCTGCATGTTGCAACGAGCGGAAGCGCACCCATTGGTCGTGATGGCGGCGGATTACCTCCTGCGGCCAAATTGCCTTGAGCTCTTCTTCGGGAATGGCGGTGAACTTGGCAAAAGCGGTGCAGCATTGCGGGCAGAAACAGCCCTTGTAATCGCTGGAGTAGGCTTCCCAGTTGTTGCTGAAATGATCCATCCGGGCCATTGCTTCGCGCAAGGTCGCATCGAAGAAGCCCGGTTGGGCGCTGGCGATGGGGCAGAGCTGATCACGGAACTGCTTGCCGTCAATGCCCAGGAAAGGCGGATTTTTGCCTCGGGGATAGCCGTCACGGATGCTCCAGACCCCGCCGATATGCAGAAAATTCCCGGCTGTCAATTGTGCTTTAAGCTCTTCCGAGGGTCTGCCCTGCAGAGCATTGAAACCGCTGCCGGCCAGCAGCGCGGTGTACGCCTCTGCCTCCGAACGGTCGAGATTCAGTCCGTACTGCTGCATAATGCCGGTATGGAACTGCTGCGGTGCCGGAGCGGAGATTTTCGGCATAGTGCCGAGCAGCAGTTCATGCCGGGGCAGCTCTTGGCCCTCGACCTCCAGACCGTACTGCATCACTGCGAGCTCTTCTGAGGGTGCCAGATCGGACTGCAGCAGCACTAACGGGGGGCGCCAGATACAGAAATCGTTGTCGGTAATAGTGCTGGCCATGGCGTTATCGGCGGCGAGGCGGACCAGGCCGGATTCATTGCTGACGATTTTCAGAGTCTTATCGCAGCCGGTCAGGCGATATCCCTGGGGCAGTTGCAGGAGCAGGAAGACCTTGCGGTAACGCTTGCTTTTATCGCGCTTCAGGATGAAAGAGAGCGGAAAAGAAGTTTTTTCCGGCAGGAAGAATTTGGCATCCAGATAACCGTGGGCATAAGCGAGCACATCCGGCTGATCAGACGGGACCGCGCTGGTCAGGATGGAGATTTCCGCTGATTCGACCTTGATGTCTCCGGCTCCGCTCAGGCGCAGGAAAGCATTTGCCCGCGTGGCTCCAGCCGGAATTATGGCCGTGCCGCTGCGTACCAGCGGGTGCGGTCCAGGCAAAAAGACGATATAAGTTCCGGCCGAGCCACGCCCGCTGTATTTGAACTGTGCCGTGAGGGTTTTTCCGGCGGCCTTCGGCGGCAGCTCAATAGTCCGCGCAAGTTCGTTGGAGACCATCGGTTCGGCTCCGGTTGCAGTTCGGAAATTGCTGATTGCGGCAGTGGTAGTCAGACGCAGACCGTCGTTTTCCAGGCTGCTGCTGACGTGGCTGAGGATTTGCTCGTTGTCAGGGTGTTTCCCATGCACCCGCTTCGGAGTCTGCCAGGCTCCGCGTCCAAACTGGCTCTCAGGGGTCAATTTTTCCTGCACCAGGGTGATTTTCCCGTCCTGCTGTGCCTGTCGCGCCAGCAGGGTATCCTGCAGATCGATCAGAGACACCGGTTCTGCCAGCATCAAGGCAGGGAGCAGAACTAATAAAATGGCGGACAACTTCATGCGATTTTCCTTTTGATTCTGGCCGGCAATAGACGCTGGCGCTGGTGCTGCGGTGGGGTAAGGCTAAAGCCAATCTGCAGATATTGACTTCTAAAGAATATAAAAGCACAAGCGGGGAATTCAATCCGGGCGAAAAAGACTCGACTCGTATCTTATCTTGCTTTTCCGGGATATTGGTTGCCCTGCGGCTGTGGGCATTGCGGACATTGTGGACGATGCCTGCCGTACGTGGTCCGGGCTTATGCCTCTTGGCGTTCTTGACGGCTAATTCCTTCTCATTGAACCGCCAAGGACGCCAAGGACGCCAAGGCTATTTTGGGTGCCGTCCCCGAGGCTTTTGGGGCGGTTTTGCCGCCATACACTTGTAACTCTTGAATATGGAATTAACTTTTGTTTTGTCCGATTTTTAGTTGACAATTACCGTCAAACATACAACCCGAAAGGTACCCCCATGATAGCTGAGCATCAGACGCATTTCCGGCGAGTCCAGGGCGATTTCAGGTTCTTCCTTTGTCGCATTGCCTTTCTGCTGTTTATGGTTCTGAGCCTGGCTCGGGGTGGCGATGCAACCAGGACTCCGCAGCCCACCCGTTCAGGGTATGCCACCAGCTATCAACTCACTGCCGGCTGGAACCTGATCGGCATCAATCTTGACCTTGACGAGGCATCCAGGACGCTGCTGCAGAACAAAGGGGCGATGGCGCTGGATGCAAACAGCAAGGCCTATGTCATCAGCGGAAACCTGGCCGCACCTCAAGCTTGCTGGCTATACTGCCAGACGGCAGAAACGCTTACTCTCTTCGGCAGTCTCCCGCCGGAGGACTTCGATTTTGCCGCCAGTCTGCAGCCGGGCTGGAATTTCGTCGGCCCATTGAAAGACAGCTTATTAAGTGGTGCCGGCAGCATTGCCTGGGGCTGGCATGACGGGCGCTT
>JAAZIZ010000055.1 GCA_012800565.1 Lentisphaerota bacterium | reverse complement strand
TGCGCACTCCGGCCCGCAGAATGAAGTACTCGGGATTACTTTCAGCGTAAGTTTTTTCCGGCACGGCATCGTAGTATGAGTGTCCGCCGTAGATATGAAAACCGCCGCAGCCCAGGCCGTTGTTGGCCAGGCTGTACAGAAAATCCGAGGAGGAGTTGGCATAAATCAGCTGCGGTTTGACATCGCGTTTCAGATTTCCCGGCAGGGTAATGCTGGCGTTCTTCTTGACAGCAATACCGTTGTCGCCGGGCAGCAGGAAACGCACCCCCAGGTAATCCTCCATAAATACCACTGCGGTTTTGGCACTACCCATAAAATAGCGGGAAAAGTGGTCACGTTTTTCCAATCCCTGGCCATGGGCATCGTGTCCGATCAGGTAGATATTGCCGCGGTCGCTCAGGATGCAACCGTTGTAATGCTGGAATTTCTCCGGGCACAGGCCGATATTGCGAGCCAGGGCAGTGCCGCCCAGGCTGATATACGGCTTATCGGCGGACATCTTGTCCTCGCTGACGATAGGCAGCAGCGCTCCGCTGCCCTCCTGCAGGCTTTTTTGCAGACACTGGGCGACTTCTTTCAAGCACAGGTCGATTCCTGGATTGGGCGTCTGGGCAGGCAGCACAATTTGATAAGCGGACTGGCCGTCCTTGACCAAAGTAATCTCCGGTGCGTTCTGGACATTGCGCATGGTGCCGCAACCACTGGTCAATAAAGACAGAATGGCGGCAAAAGCTAGAAAACGGTACAGTTTCATCAATTTTTCTCCTTGAAGTGGGGTGTTGCTTATGAGGTAATATCGAACAATTATTTATTTTATCAGGGATTAAGTGCTTCAAAAAGCGCTTTTAAGCGGGTCAGGGTGGCTTCGACCAGCTCCTGTCCCCCCTGGGGTGAGACCACATTGCAGTAGCGGGAGGAACTGTAGCCACCGCCTTGCTGGCCGCGTTCCGTGGCCAGGTAACCGCTGCGCGGTTCGTATTCATTGCCGGTCAGCTGGATATTGAAAGTCTGGGTAAAGGGGCTGCGGGCCTGGATGCGGTGCATGAAATCCATATACAGTTCGAATGGGCTGGTGACGAAAGCGATATCGTCAATGGCGAGCACATGCAGTTCGGTATGAAAACGCTCGCCTCGCTTATATCTCTCGTAGCGTTTCATAAAACCCAGCGAGCGGTTGCGGCGGGCGGCCAGGACGGAGTCGGCCCGGAGCCGCTCCCTGGGCGTGCCTTCGGTTGCGAAAGGCTGTGCCTGCATTTCCTGGTACAGGACTTGTTCATTCTCAAACTCGGCCTCGCTGATCGGTGGCAGAGACAAATCTATCTGCTCACAGGAATTCTTGATTTTGGCACTGTTGCGGATGTCATTTTTGGCCCATGACAGCACTTCGGTGAAAGCAGTGCAGATACGTTCAGCGATGTCCTTGCGGGAATATTCCTCGCGGAATGCCTCCGGGCGCTGGCCGTATTTGAGGCGATAACGGCGGGCCTGGGCTTCCTTATAGTGCAGAATACGGGGTGAGAGATCGCCCGCCGGGGCACATTGGGGCAGGATATTGATATCGCCATATTGCTTTTTCAGCATCACTCTGACATCGTGCCAGTAATCTGCGGTCAGTTTAGTCATAGTCTCGGAATTCTGCGAAGGGCAGGGGACATTGATAATGGCCCCGGTCAAGGTATTTTTCTCGTCGAAAGTAAAAAGCAGATTCACAAAATGGTCCGCACCGGCTTCGTAATGACTGAACTGGTCATCGTTGGTGTTGCCATACATGCAGGCGTGCCCGTTAACTGCCATGCCGCTGGTAGTGCCGTGGCCTGGCCGCTGGGACAGGTCGTCGAGATACCAGGTTTTGCGGCTGTGTGAGACTACGGCATA
>JAAZIZ010000054.1 GCA_012800565.1 Lentisphaerota bacterium | reverse complement strand
GGAGCCGCAACATTAGCTTTTTCGGCGGGCGGGGTCGCAACGTTAGTTTTTGCGGCAGGCGCCGTATTTTGGTCAGGACCGGGTTTGGACTGGGCCATCAGTCCGCTCCCCACGAAGATACTAACCAAGAGCAGAATCCAGCAGACTTTTTTCATTACCTTGTCCTTGTTGTCCTTGTTTTATGAGTAACTTGCAATCAACGCTGGTTGAGCAATGCTGCTGCGGATCGGATGTTGGCAGCGATCAGCTCCCAATTGCCCGCTTTCAGATCGTTGTCCCGGACCAGCCAGGTGCCGCCGACTGCGGCGACTTCCGGCAGGGCCAGATAATCCAGGGCGTTATCGCTGCTGATGCCGCCGGTGGGTATATAGCGCAGGCCCAGATGGCGATAGGGCGCAATCAGACTCTTGAGCATTTTTACTCCCCCGGCGGCTTCAGCCGGGAAATATTTCAGCAGCCGGCAACCCAGTTCCACGGCCTGTTCGATTTCGCTGGGGGTGCAGATTCCCGGCGCGAAAGGGAAAGCGGCGGCAATGGCAGCCGAGACCACTTTGGGATTGAAGCCCGGGGCGACCGCAAAGCTGGCTCCGGCATCCTGGGCCCGCTGCAGGTCTTGGAGATTCAGGACTGTGCCGGCTCCCAGCAGCAGCTCGGGGAATTCCTTGGCTGCGGCGCGAATGATGTCTGCCGCGGCACTGGTCCGGAAAGTGATTTCCGCTGCCTGCAAGCCGTTCAGCTGCAGCAATTCACAGATTTTCAATCCCTCACTGAGGGAATTCAAGACCAGGACCGGGATGATCCTGGCTGCGCTTAAGCGCTCCAGCACCGCAGCGACATTCTGGCTGTTGGTAGTCATGGTTTTTTGCCTGGAAGAGTTACGGATAGGTTAAAAAAGAACTCATTTAAGATACTGCAAAGATGGATATTTGCAAACCCCGTCCGGACATTGGCAGCGAGCTACAGGCGCGGCAGCGACATGCCGCCGTCCACCCGGATGACTTGTCCGGTGGAGTAGGGCAGCAGGCCGCAGACCAGCGCCTTGACCGCCTTGGCAACGTCCTCAGGCAAGCCCCAGCGTCTCTGCAAGGTCAAGCCGTCTGCCAGCAGCCGGTCGTATTTTTCCTGCACTGCAGCGGTCATATCGGTCTTGATGATTCCGGGCTGAATTTCAAAGACCGAGATGTTGAATTCGGCCAGCCGCACCGCCCAGAGTTTGGTCAGCATGGCCAGTCCGGCCTTGGACAGGCAGTACTCGCCGCGGCTGGTGCTGGGGGTGTCGGCGGAAATTGAGCCAATAGTAATAACGCAGCGCCCGGGCTTGGGATTGGCGCACATTTGCCGGGCCACGGCCTGGGTCAGGAAATACGGCCCCTTGAGATTGATATCCATCACCCGGTCATAGCTTTCTTCTGTGGCTTCCAGGATGTCAGCGCGCTGTTCGGGTGCTACGCCGGCGTTATTGACCAGGATGTCCAGTTCGCCGAAAGCCTGCAGGCACTCGTCCAGCAGCCGCTCGCGGCTGCTGCGGTCGCTGATATCGCAGTTGCAGTACTGCCACTGCCCGGGATAAAGACGGTCCAGGTAGGCGCTGCGTTCGCTCAATGCTGACTTGGGGCTGCGGCCGCAGAAAGTGACCTTGGCTCCCAGTTGCAGGAGCTGCTCGACGATGGCAGCACCGATGCCGCGGGCGCCGCCGGAAACCAGGGCGCTCTTGTCAGAGAGTAATTTTTCAGTCATGTTGGAATAGGGGGGTTGAGTAGTAGCGGTCATAAGAATCAGGCAGGACGGTCAGGACTGTCTTGTCCGGTCCCAGTCGCCGGGCCAGCCGCAGGGCTCCGGCGACATTGGAACCACTGGAGATGCCGGCCGGCAGACCTTCCTGGAGAGCCAGAGCGCGGGCAACTGCCATGGCCTCCTCATCGGAAACAGTCATGCATTCAGTAATCAAGTCAGTATTCAGGTTCTTGGGCACCAGGCCATCGCCGATGCCCATCTGCAAATGGGTGCTGATGGCCCCGCCGGCCAAAATGGCCGCGTTCTCAGGCTCCACGGCGGCAATCAGGAGTTCAGGGAAACGCTGTTTCAGGGTCTCGCCGATGCCGGTCAAAGTGCCGCCAGTGCCGATGCCGCAGCAGAATGCGTCCACCTTAGTTTCGCCCAGTTGGCGCAGGATTTCCTGGGCAGTGGTCCGGCGATGGATGTCCGGGTTGTCGGGATTCTCAAACTGTTGTGGGACGTAGGCACCGGGCAGGCTGTCGCGCAGTTCAAAAGCCTTGCGGATGCAGGTATCAATGGCCTTGCCGATATCGCCGGTATCGGGGACCAGAACGATCTCGGCTCCGTAGAGCTTGATGATGTTGCGGCGTTCCACACTGACTGAATCCGGCATCACGATGATGCAGCGGTAATGCTTCAAGGCACAGACCAGCGCCAGACCGATGCCCTGATTGCCGCTGGTCGGCTCAATTACCACGGAGCCGTGCCGGAGACGCCCGGCGCGTTCAGCACCCTCAATCATCGCCAGGGCGGTGCGCGTCTTGATGCTGCCGCCGACGTTGAGTCCCTCAACTTTGACCAGGATCTTGCCAGAACCGGCCGCCGGCAGGTGCTGCAGTTGAACCAGAGGAGTGTTGCCAATGGCCGAAAGAATGCTCGGTAAAATTTCCGACATTAAATATATCCTGTAAAGGCTGATGAGAGCAGGTCCGGGCAGGCAGAAGTTGCCCAAGCGCGGAGGCGGAGTGAAACATATAATATAACTGTGATTTGCCGGATGTCAGGCCGGGAACTGACAAATTCCGGCCGAGCCGATCACAGCAGATATACTTGGCGGTTCAATGAAGAAGAACTAACCGCCAAGGACGCAAAGAACGCCAAGAGACTTGCCATCTTCAAAGCCCAGGGCCTGGCCAAGCCCGGCTTGAGTAATGGAGCAGTCTTTTGTAGGGCAGGGTTAAAGGACAATGTATGGGACGTATGGGCTGTCGAAAGAGACAAAGAGGACGTATGGGACGTATGAATAATGGGACAATGGGACCGGTAAGCTAAAATCGCATATCCCGTTGTTCCATTATCTCACTGTTTCACTCATGCGTCTCCTGCGTCCCAGGCAATTCCCGGGAAAGTGGGCAGCGCATCAGAGTTCGAGCATTGCGGCAGTAAGTTCCGGCACAAAGCGGCATATTGCCTGGCGGATGGGCAGCGAGGCATTCCCGACTGCGCCGGGAATTTCGAAATTGAGCAGCCCTTGGTAATTTACCTCCTGCAGTGCGGTGAAGACCTCACTCCAGTTTACTGCTCGTTTGCCCCAGAAAGGGAGCAGGTGCAGATCGTCAGGATACCAGTAGCCCATGGCATCCCGGGGACGGTCCTGGGCCCCGCAGTTGTCATTTAAATGCAGAGCCAGCAACTTCGGCCCGGCTTGGCGGATGAAATTGCCGGGATCAGCTGTCGTCAGATTCAAGTGTCCGGTGTCCAGGCAGACTCCCAGGCGGCTGCCGGCAGGAGCCAAATCCAGCATTTCCTGCAGAGAGGCGTAATCCGGTGCGATATCCGGGATGTTTTCCAGGCAGACAGTGACCTGCAGGGAGGCAGTGAAAGAGGCCAGTTTACCTAAAAACTCTGCCCTGGCGGCCTGCATCCTGGCGGGCTCCACGCCCTGGTAAAGTGCATCCCAGCCGCCGGGATGCAGGACTCCTGCGGTGATACCCAGGGTCTCATACATCTCCAGCCAGCGGTACAGCAGCTCCAGGGTTTCCTGGCTCTTCTGGCGGTCGCAGGTGGCGATATCAATTTGGTTGCGCAGGTGTCCCTGCCGGAAGGACAGCCCGAGGTCCTCGCATTTCTGGCGGAATTTCTTCCACTGGGCCGGAGTCTGCTCCACCAGGATGGCGGAATGCCTAATGCTTAATTCTGCGTAATGCAGATTGCAGGCAGAGAGCATTTCGGGCATCGCCTCAAAGTCAGGGCAGGCGCTGCTCCAGATGGAGGGTTTGGGGTCGGTGAGCATGATTTTACCTGTTGGTTAGACTGAGAGCGGTCTTTGATAGCCGCTGAAAAAAGTCAGCATTTCTTGATGCAGGACGCGGTTGCTGGCCAGCAGACCCTGCTGCGGCCAGTCGGGGCCGCCCCGCAAATCCGAGATTTGTCCGCCGGCCTCCTCAAGGATAATGGTGCCGCCGGCGATATCGTAGGGTTGCAGATTGAGTTCCCAGAAAGCGTCGATCTTGCCGGCGGCGACGTAGCAGAGGTCCATGGCAGCGGAGCCGAAGCGGCGGATTTCGCGTGCTTCTTTGGCGACGGCGCAGAAGTAGGGCAGATTATTGATTGCCTCCCAGCCGGCCCGCAGACAGGAGAAGCCGGTGCTGACGTGGGAGTCAGCCAGTTTTCCGTGGTTGATGACCCGGATGGGCTGCTGGTTGCAGAAAGCGCCCTGTCCGCGTTCGGCATAAAAGAGCTCCCGCAATACCGGGCAGTACACTGCTCCTGCCTGACCGCGCCCGTTATACTGCAGGCCGATGGAGATGCTGTAGAAGGGCTGGTTGTGGATATATGCTGCGGTACCGTCGATGGGGTCGATGACCCAGCAGTAGGGGCTGTCGAGATTGGTACGGCCTTTTTCCTCACCATAGATGCCGTGGTCAGGATAACGCCGGCTGATTTCCGCACTGACAAACTCTTCTACCTGGCGATCGGCGGCAGTCACCAGGTCCTTTAAAGTGCTTTTGCAGTCGATCTGGCTTTGCTCCTGCAGCACACTGCTGCGCAGTTGGCGGGCCAGTTCTCCGCCCTCACGGGCCAGATTGGTGATGAAAGGAAGCATGTTTTTCTGATATGGGGCTGTGGGTTATGGCGAGGACATTCAGGTGATCGCGAAAAGGTCAGGAATGAGCTGATAATTCTGCAGGGCTGCAGCGCAGGCTGGAGAGATTCCGGCCACGGCAGCGCTGATGTTCTGCCGGGTGTCAGGGGGGAAAGGTACCAGGGAGAGGACTGAGACTGCAGCCGGGTGCCCATCCGGCTGGCTGTTCTCGGGGACGAGCCCTGGCAAAGCCGTGAAAGCTTGATTGGGATTGAGCAGTGCAACCGGTCCGGGGTGATGTTTCTGCAGCAGGCGCTGGAAAGTATCCTGGATATAGGGATAGTGGGTACAGCACAACGCTGCCAGCAGGGGGCGCTGCGGGTCCGGCAGCCGTTGGCAGGCTTCGACCAGATATGATTCCAGCAGCATTTCCATCTCCTGGCTGTGCAGATCATGTTCAAGCATCAGGGCGATTCTGTGGCAGGACTGTTCGAAAATCCTTGCTGCGGGGATGCCGGCAGCGAGAAGCTTCTTGCGGTGCGCCTGCGACTTGATAGTGATCAAGGTGCCCAGAATCAGGATGTCGGCGGCGGGGTCGGCGGCCGCCGCCGCCAGGATCATTTCTACACCGCAGTTGATGATGTCAAATACCGGCAGTGGAGCCTGGCGGGCGAATTGAGTCTGGGGATAGAGTACGGAGAGGGTATTGCAGGCGATGGCGATGCAGTGCGGCTGGCAGTGTTGCTGCATGGCCAGCAAAGCGTTGTCGAATACGCGCAGCTGTTGTTCCAGCCCGCTCAGGCTGTTGTATCCTCCGTCATATTCGGGCTGGGCATTGAAGTAAATCAGTTCCAGGGGGTGCCCGGCATAACGCGCGGCCAGTCCGGCGCAGATGCTGTAGCCACCCAGACCGGAATCGGTGATCACGATGCGTGCAGGCTGCTCAGACATGTTTGGTGAAGTACTCCTGGTTGAGCTGCCAGGCCCAATCCGGGGCGTCGGACAGCTGGCGGTTGATGCCACGGTTGAAGAAAGCGGTCCAATGTTCGCTGTGCTGCTTGGTCAACAGGCGGTTGCGGAACATCGCCAGCCCTTTGCCCGGGTCTTCGGACAGGACGGCCATAATGCGCCCGACCTCCTCCTGGAAGCCGGCCAGGCCGTAGTATTTCAGGAATCCATGCCAGGCCTGGGCATTATTCTTCGGCAAGGGAGCGGAGAGCCTTTGCAGCAGAGCCGGGAAAGCCTCCAGGCAGGCACCGGTGAGCCGGTGCAGGCCGTCATCCTCAATGCTGTAAGGCAGCGGCTCGAACTGCCAGCGCCGGTCTTTGCCCAGGGTCACCCGCAGCAGATAGCCGATTTTGCGGTAGTACAGCTTGGTTTCCTGGTAAAATGCGAAGTTGCCCAAGCTGTACACCAGGGGCACGCCGTGATAATATTCAATACCTTGGGGGACGTGCGGGTGATGCCCGATGACCGCAGCCGCACCCGCCCGGGCCAGGCGCCGGAAAGCATTTTGCACATACGGTGGTGGGAAAGGAATATATTCCAGCCCGCAATGGACGATCACAAAGACCTGCCGGCCTTCCTGGCGCAGGCTGCGTATCAGCTGACAGGCCCGCTGCGGCGACCAGCCGAACACTCCTGGCGAAGAACGACCTGCCGCAGTGCAGTCCTCGCCTTCACAAAAATTCAGCAGTGCGATTTTTTCGCCGGCGAAATCGAGGCGCAGGGGTTCTTCGGCCTGGCGGCGGTTTTTTCCGGCGCCGAGGTATTTAATGCCTTGAGCGGACAGCAGTTCACAGGTATCCGCGAAGCCCTCTTCGCCGTAGTCGAAGACGTGATTATTGGCCAAGGTCACGACCTGGAACGGAGCCAGGCTGGGCAGATGCTCCGGCGAGCCCCGGAAGACAGTGCCGCTCTTGACTACTGACTGGGTGCCTGACAGAGCGCATTCGAGGTTCACGATGTTAAGAGCCGAATCCTGCAACAGAGGCAGGAGATCGCCGTAGACAGACAGCGGAGCAGATGCCATCAACGGCGCAAATTTGCGGATGGGGGCCAGGTCGCCGGCGATAAGCATGGTTGCACTTGCAGATGTGCTCATCAGGATTATCTCAGAGGAAAATGGTTGGAGAGAGCAGGAGAACGAACGGTAACTATTAATTATGGTGTCCTGACTGCCCGCAGCAGCTGCCCGCAGAGGTCTTCGGGAGTGAGGCCAGCGGCTTCAGCAGTAAAATTCAGCACCAGACGGTGGGCGAGCACCCAGGGCAGGACCGCCTGCAGGTCTTCCGGGAGCAGATAATCGCGGCCGTGCAGCAGCGCCATGCCCTTGCCGGCCAGCAGCAGCGCTACCGCAGCCCGAGGTGAGGCGCCAGTTTCCAGGTGCTCTTCCGCGGAGAAGCTCAAACCCTGCTGGTTGGCAGACAGATGCCGGCTTTCGCCCGGCCGGGTGGCGATAATCAGGTCCAGCAGATACTCATGCAGGACCGGGGAAACATGAACCGCATCCAGCAGGGCGCGGGCGGAGAGAATCTGGGCCGGGCTGGTGACCGGCTGGACAGAATGCACCGGCGAGGTGCAGCCCATGCGGGTCAGAATCTGGCGCTCCTCCGCCCGGCTGGGGTAGGACAGCTTCAGACGCAGCAGAAAACGGTCTTTCTGCGCCTCGGGCAGCGGGTAGGTGCCGGCCTGCTCCAGGGGATTCTGGGTAGCAATGACCAGGAAAGGTTCCGGCATGGCGATGGTCTCTGAGCCGATGGTAACCTGGTGCTCCTGCATCGCCTCCAGCAGCGCACTCTGGGTCTTGGCAGGGGCACGGTTGATCTCGTCTGCCAGCACGATATTTGCCGCCAGAGGGCCGATTTTAGCCACGAAGCTCTGGTCTTCCGGACGATAGACTGTGCTGCCGATGATATCAGAGGGCAGCAAATCGGGAGTGAACTGCAAGCGGGCAAAGCTGCCGCCGACGGCCTGGGCCAACGTTTTTACAGCCAGGGTCTTGGCCAATCCCGGCAGGCCCTCAATCAGGATATGCCCGCCGGTCAGCAACCCGATCAGCATCCCGTCCAGGAGCTGCTCCTGACCGACCAGGACTGTGCCGATCATCTCCTTGAGGTCGGTGAGGAAAGCGGTTTCGGAGGCGAAATTTTGAGCAGTGCTGTTCATACGGCGCAAATCTGACTGACAATCGGCACCGGCTTAAACAACACGCAGTGCCGCAACGGTGAAGAGCAGACCGGGAATGGCCAGCCGTGGAGCGGGATTTCCGTAAAAGGCCTGTCCGGAAGATGAAAAATGCAATCCAGATATTATGTTACACAATTGCCAACTTTCCAGTTGCTACGGCATTTTTTTCCTAAAAAATGCCTTTGGGCAGTGTTTTTCGCTATTTTTGCCTCGCCATGATGTACAGTTCATCATCAATTCAGGAACTGGTCCGGCTGCTGTCTTTGCGCCTGGCGCGGACAGCCCGACAGTCGTTGGCCGGTTTGTATGCCAGCAGTTTCCAAGGCCGGGGATTGGAATTCGCGGAACTCAGCGAGTACCAGCCTGGCAGCGATGCACGCAGCATCGACTGGCGGGCTACTCTGCGCAGCGGGCGGACCTACAGCCGGCGCTACCAGGAAGACCGGGAATTGCCTCTGCTGTTGGCCTGCGACTGTTCGGCCTCGCTGTTCCACCAGCCTCAGGCCTGGCCGTTGCTCTGTGAGGCAGCCGGGCTGTTCGCTTATTGCGCGGCCTGGACCCAGGACCCACTTGGTCTGCTCTGCTTCAGCGACCGCCTGGAACAGCGCCTGGCACCGGCCCGTGGCCTGCGTCAGGCTGGTCGTGTAATCGCTGGCCTGCAGGAACTGCAGCCATTGGGGCGCAGGACGGATCTCGCGCATGTATTCACCTGGCTGCAGAATGTGCAGCGCCGGCCGGCGCGCATCATTGTGTTCAGCGATTTATACGCGACGGGTTATCAGCCGGCGCTGCAGCGTCTGGCCTCCCGGCACGAGGTCATTGTCGCCCATATCAAGGTCGAGCCCCTGGCATCTCTGCCGGAGGGTTTCTGGCTGGCGGTGCAGGATGCGGAGAGCTCCCAACGGAGCTTGTGCCACACCGGCAGTGCGGGCCGGGCAACCGCCTGCCAGGCTGAAGACTGCTGTACTGCCATTCGCTCCTGCGGAGCACAGTACTTTACCTTGACCCCGGTGCAGACGGTGCTGGAAGCGGTGCGCCAGTTCCTGCAGGGGAGGTTGTCATGAATTTTCCGGCCCTGTTTGTCAGGCGGGGATTGTTGGCAGCCGGCTGTGTGCTGGCATTCTGTGCCGCCGGGCTGTGGCTGTGGCAGCTGCCGCCTCTGGCTACGGAACCGGAAATCAGCCTGCCGGCTGAGGCGCATCTCGGCGTGCCGGGAGAAATTACCGTGCAGCTTTGCTCCTGGTGCCGGCCGCAGAGCGCGGCCTGGAACATAGCCGCGCCCGCCGGCTGGGAGTTCACCCCTTGGAGTTGCGACTGGAAGGGAATCAGCGTTCACGGCTGGCAGTGGCAGCTAAGCCGAAAATTCTGGGCGGTGCAGTTCTGCCCAGTCGGCGAACTGACTCTGCATGGCTCCGGGCAGACTGCCTTTAGCGCCACATTGCCCGCAGTGCAGCCGCGGGAGGGTTTGCAAGGTCTGCAGGCAGTCACGGCCACTGCGGCGGCGGGCGGAGAGTCTCAGATTGCCCGCTGGTTTGTCGCTCTGGCGCTGCTGTGCGTCCTGGCGGACCTGTTGGGGCAGCTCTGGCGCTGGCGTCGGCCGCAAGCGCGGACACTGCGCTGGCTGGCGGCTCTGCGCTACAGCCCGGACAATGCACTGCTGCTGCGGCGCTGCTGGCACAGCCACCGCAGCCTGGCCGGCGGGCAGCCGGAGTTGTCTATACAGTTGAACCGTCTTTGCTTCCAGGCCACACCGGGTCAGCCGGAGCTTTTTGACCTGGTGCGGCAAAAAATTCGTTGCGCTCTTCTGCGCAATCCTGGCAAGGTCATATATCACCCTGAATAATAGAGGAATCATGAAAGACCGACTTCTCGCAGCCTTGCAGGGCTGCCCGGCTGATTATGCCGAAATCCGTTTTGAGGAATACGACGGCAGCGCCTTTGGTTACCGCGGCAAAGACCTTGATACCGCTACTACGACGTGTTGTTGCGGCGGG
>JAAZIZ010000053.1 GCA_012800565.1 Lentisphaerota bacterium | reverse complement strand
GGGTGCCGTCAGCAGAACAGAGCATAGTCGCCTGGCAGTGCTGGACCAGGCAGCTGGGCAGCGGGAAAGTCGTCTGGCGCTGCACGGTGATAGCGACGGCGGGCGCAGTGCCGTTGAAAGCATAGACTCCCAGCAGGCGCTGTCCAGGCGGGTTAGCTACTGCCGCCAGCTCGCCGGGATCGATCTTGCGGAGCGGGGCATGAATGCCTACCGCGAATTCGGCCTGTCCCTCGATGGCCAGGCGGCCGGAAAAAGTCTCTGCCTCCGGCACGTTGACTGCCGGCAGCTGCTGTCGCTGGCCGGTGATGTCGGTCGGGAGCTGATAAGATATAGTCAGAGTCTCGGCCGGGCCGCTGAATTCCCGGTCCAGGCAGACGGTATATAATTTTTTCCCTTCTTTAATCTGCGCCGTGAATTCCTGTACCTGGCAGAATTTTCCCGTTATGGCCAATGCTTCGGGGGTATCTTCAGGCAGCTCGAAGCTCAGGTGCCGCAATGCGGCACCCTGCAGCCGGAAAGTGATTTCATGGGTTACGGCGAGGTGGTCGCCTTTGATTTTGTAGTATGAGTAGGTTTCTGCCTGGAACTGCGCCGGCAGGCGGGCGACGCGGTAGCTTAACTGTCCCGGCGCAGCCGGGAACTGGAAGGATTGGGTGCGTGCTTGCCGTCCTGACAGGGGGCGGCAATTCTGCAGGGCCAGCAGTTCTCCCTGCAGGCTGTCCCAGAAGTGTACATTGAGCGTGCCGCCCTGCCAGGACAGACCCGGTATATCCGGGATCGGGAACGTGCATTCCCGGGCAGCGCTCCAGGCCGCCAGCCAGTCCTGGGTGATGGCCACAAAATTCATGGTCACGCTGATTTCCTGGTTTTCTTGCACGCCTTGCGGGAACTGCAGTCGGAAATGTCCGGGTTGCCTGGCGTCGGAGGTGATGCTTACTGGCACCTGGTCGGCGATGGCATCCGGTTTCTGCGGGTGCAGTTTCCATTCCGGCGGCAGGACCAGCGGCAGCAGAAACAGTTCTCCTCCCAGCGGCTGCAGAGTGCAGCGCAGAGATAAGGTCTGCTCTTTTTCCGCCAATTCCCAGTCGGCGGTCAGGCTGCCTTTGATTTGCAAGGCTGCTCCGTGCACGCGTGCGGCGCTGACCCGGTACAGGCCGGGAGCCGAGAAAGAGCAGAGGAAGACAGCGTCCGCACCCTCGGGCTCTGGCGGCAGAATTTTTGCGGCGAGGTGGCAGGGATGGAACAGCACTGATTCCCCCTGCAGATGCTCCAGTTGCAGCCGGGGATGTTTGCGCACTTCCGCAAAGGTGCTGCTCTGATAAGCGTCCAGCACCTGAAATTCCGGGAACTGCCATGGTGCGCCTGCTCCATCCCAGGGGCATTGGCGGCGAATAGCGTTGATTTCCAGGCTGGTGCTGCCGGACAAGGCTTCGCTGAAGTGAATCAGCAGCTCATGCGCGGATTGCATTTCCCAGGACGCAATCAGGCCCGGCTGGCCGTTCACGGCTACAACGCTGAAGGCAGGTTCGATGCGCAGGCGCAATTGCGGCAGGGGCTGCTGCGAGACTTTCAGGATGACTGCGGCGGTCAGCGTTTCGTTCTTCTCGCCCAGGATATCCAGCAGTCGGCAATCAGCCAGCAGCATCCTTTCGCCGGGCATAAAACGGTTGTTCAAGGACAAGGTTATATGCAACGGACCGCGTTGCGGCAAAAGGGTGAATACAGTTACATTTCGCTCTGGCTGAAAAGTGCGCTGCAGTACCGGCGGGCCGTTTTTCAGGATCACGTCTCCGCCGGCTTCCAGGTGCAGGCGTCCGGTTACGCCTGCGGGCAGAGTCAGTTGCAGGTGCCGGCTGTTATCTTGGTTCTGGACGGGGATTTCGCCCTGCAGCATGAATTCCTGCCGGCCTTGAGCCAATTGCAGGGCCAGGTTGCCCGCGCGGGAGCGGCAGCAGAAAGCCGGTTTGCCGGCTACGCTGCATTCCTGCCAGGCGATGCCCTCGCTGTTCAGTTCCAGGGTATGCCAGCCCGCCTGCAGCACTTCGGCCTGCCCGCGCAATTCCAGGCTGGCCCGGCCTTCCTGGACGCTGATCAGGCTGTCCAAGTGGGAAAAGACCAATCGCAGCGGCGGTTTTTCTTCTTCCTGCCGGCGGTCATCCTGCAGCAGGCGCTCGAATTCTTCGCGGCTCAGCAGAGTAGCCTCGGGCCAGCTTTCCAGAATCAGCGGCAATTCTTCTGCCGGAATATGCAATTCGCGATAATCTGCCGCCAGCAGTGGCAATACCAGAAAAACAATCAGGGGCAAAATATTTTTCGCCTGTGCGCCGTATTTGAACATGGGCACCTCCAATGTACGGGCGACCATAGGGGCGAAAATTTTTTGCCCCTACGTTATTTATCGTTTTCCAGGCCCAGGATTTCCCGGGCCTGCTCGCGGAGCTTGTATTTCTGGATTTTTCCGCTGGCGGTCTGGGGGAAGCTTTTGACGATAAAGAAGTGAGCCGGGGTTTTGTAGAAGGCGATGCGCTTGCGGCAGTAGTCCTTGAGATCATCGGGGGTGATCGTTTCGCCCTTGGCCGGGATGATGAAAGCACCGACGATTTCGCCGTAGCGCTGGTCGGGGATGCCGACTACTTCGGCCTGCTCGACCTTGGGGTTGGTCATCAGGAATTCTTCGATTTCCCGGGGATAGATATTTTCCCCGCCGCGGATGATCATATCTTTGAGACGGCCGGTGATGCGGTAGTAGCCGTCTTCATCGACTGTGCCCAAATCGCCACTGTGCAGCCAGCCATCCGCATCAATGACCTTGGCGGTCTCTTCCGGCATATTGTAGTAGCCTTTCATGACGTTGTAGCCGCGGCAGCACAGTTCACCCGGGGTGTTGGGGGGGACAGTCTCCCCGGTTTCCGGATTGATGATTTTGACCTCAATATGCGGCTGCACGGTGCCGATGGTGGTGCAGCGCCGCTCCAAAGTTTCATTGACCCCGCTCATAATATAGACCGGTGAAGCTTCGGTCAGCCCATACGGGATGGTGATTTCCGGCATGTGCATGTCCTCAACGACCCTGCGCATCAATTCCACCGGGCAGAGCGATCCGGACATGATGCCGGTGCGCAGGCTGCTGAGGTCGAACATATTGAACATGGGGTGGTTGAGGATGGCAAAATACATCGTGGGTACGCCGTACAAAGCCGTGGCCCGGGATTTCTGGACCGAGGCCAGGACCAGCAGGGGATCGAACTGTTCGACCATGACCGCAGTGGCCCCGTGACTGAAGATGGCCATAATGCCCAGTACACAGCCGAAGCAGTGGAACAGCGGCACAGGCACGCAGACCCGGTCCATCTGCGTCAGTTCCTGGCGTTCACCGATATAGAAGCCGTTGTTCAGGATGTTGCGGTGAGTCAGCATCACGCCTTTGGGAAAGCCGGTAGTTCCCGAGGTGTACTGCATATTGATGGTGTCATGCCGGTCCAGGCCGGTCTTGGCGGCCTGGAGCTGCGCGTCGCTCTGACTTTCGCCCAGCTGGAAGAGCTCATTGCTGCTGTACATCCCGCGCTCTTTTTCCGGCCCCAGATAAATGACATTGCGCAGATGCGGGAAACGCTGGCTGCGCAGATGGCCGCGGGGATGGGTTTTCAGCTCGGGAACCAACTCGTTGAGCACATCGACGTATGATACATCGCGCTGGCCGTCAACAATGGCGATGGTATGCATATCCGATTGCTTGATTACATACTCGACCTCATGACTCTTGTAGTTGGTGTTGATGGTGACCAGAACTGCGCCGATTTTGGCAGTGGCGAACATCAGGGTCAGCCATTCGGGCACATTCCGGGCCCAGACCCCCACGTGGTCGCCGCGTTTGACACCGATGGCCAGCAGTCCCTTGGCCAAGTTGTCGGTGCGCTGGTAGAATTCGGCGTAGCTCCAGACCAGACCGCGGTCAGGGTACATAATGAACGGATGGTCCGGCTGAGTGAGAAGCAAATCGTCGAAGAATTCGCCGATGGTCTTTTCGGTAAACAGAGTGTCAGTGAAACGCATATTTTGGTCGTGATAAGGGGTGGATTGAGGCGGTCACAGGAGGTTGCAGGCCGGGATGCCCAGGAATTAATGCGGGGCATAGACTACGGCCAGAATCTTGGCGTCAGTATCTCCAGTGGCATGGACGTGATGGGGGACAATTGAGTCATAATAGATGCTGTCACCAGCCTGAAGCAGGTACCGCTCCTTGCCGTGCACGACCTCAATGGTGCCGGAAAGCACATAAATGAACTCTTCACCTTCATGGCTGGAGACCTCAAACTGGTTGCTGGCCGGCCGGTACACATCAATGATGAAAGGCTCCATGTTGCGGTCGCTTTTATTGGCCGCCAAGGGATGGAAAGCCAGTCCCCGGACATCGCCGGAACCGGCGAAGCGCACGGTTTTGCCCAGTTCATTGCCGCGTACAAGCACGGGGCCGGAACATTCCGAGTCATCCAGGAAAGTGCCCAGGCGCACGCCCAGGCCACGCGCGATCTGCAGCAGCGGGGTCAGAGACGCGGCGATCTCCCCCGCCTCAATCTTGCTGATCTGCTGGGCAGGCAGATGGCAGCGTTCGCTGAGTTCTTCCACGCTGACCTGGCGTAACTCGCGCAGGGAACGGATTTTGGCACCAATTTCATTGTTTGCAGGCATAATTATGCGTCCTTGCAAGATAGTTGCAGATATATGGAGCCCTGGGCACGGCAAGGCTCAGCATCCGGCTGACAACCGCGCACAGGAAAGGAAAGTAAGTAATATATTGCCGGGATTGTGTTCTGCAAGCTGCACGCCTCCTTACGGCAGCATCAAGCTGGCCAGTGAGAAGTATATAATCAGGGCGAAAGCATCCACGACGGTGGTGATCAGCGGGCTGGCCATCAGGGCGGGGTCGAACTTGCAGAGTTTGGCGAAGAGGGGCAGGCAGCAGCCGATGAGTTTGGCGAAGATGATGGTGATGAACAAGGTGATGGTCACCACGAGGTCAACGCGGAAGCCGGCTCCGGTGAAGATGGTGATGCGCAGCAGATTGACCAGGCTCAGGGCGAAAGCGACGAGGGTAGCGACCCCGAGTTCTTTCAGCAGCACCCGGCTCCAATCCTGCAATCGGATATCTCCGACCGCCATACCGCGGATAATCAAGGTCGAGGCTTGTGAACCGCAATTGCCGCCGGTATCCATCAGCATGGGGATGAAGATGGCCAGCACCACGGCATTCTGCAGCAACGCCTCATAATGTCCGATAATGCTGCCGGTGAAAGTCGCGGAGATCATCATCACCAGCAGCCAGAGGATACGGTTCCGGGCCAGCCTCCAGACACTGGTTTTCAGATATTCGCTCTCTGAGGGATGGAGGGCGGCCATAAGTTCGATATCCTCAGTATTCTCCGCCTCAATGACGTCCACGATATCATCGATGGTGATGATGCCGACAATGCGGTTCTCGTTGTCGACCACTGGCATTGCCAGCAGGTCGTACTCTTTGAATTTCCGGGCTACTTCTTCCTGGTCTTCAGAGGTATGCACATAGATGACCGTGGAGTTCATGATTTGGGTGATGGTGCAATCATCCGGGCTGAGCAGGATGCTGCGCAAAGAAACCGCGCCAGTCAAGTGCCGGCTGGCATCGGTGGCATAGCAAGTGTAGATGGTCTCCTTATCGACCCCGGATTTGCGGATCAGCGCCAGGGCTTCACGACAGGTCATGGTCTCGAACAGGCCGACGAATTCGACCGTCATCAGGCTGCCGGCGCTGTTCTCGGGATATTTCAGGAAGTGATTGATGATCCGCCTGGTCTCGGGGCTGCTGTTGTTGATAATGGCCCGTACCATGTTGGAGGGCAGTTCTTCCAGCAGATCGACCGCATCATCGATAAACATCGCATCAATGAGTTCCCGCACCTCCACGGCGCTGATGGTCTCGACGATATGCTGGTGCAGACTGCTGTCCAGGTAAGAGAAGACCGCGGCCGCCTGGTCTTTCGGCATCAGGCGGAAGAGCATCATCATTTTGGTTCTGTCCATTTGCTCAAGTTCATGAGCAAGATCAACGGGATTGAGCTCCCGCAGTTCTGCCTGCAGGCTGCTGAAGCTGCCATTTTCCAGCAATTCCAGAATATCAGACATTGAAGGACCTCCGTTCCGTAGGGATAGGTCAGGCATCAGCCCCGCGGGGTTGGCGCAGGGCGGCAAGTTGAGTGTTCAGGGCCTGGATTTGCAGCTCGGCTTTCTGCCGCCAGCGGCGGGCCGGCAGTCCATCCGGCAGGCGGGGCTGATGATTTTGCCAGGCTAGCAGCTGGGTGGACAGCTGTAGATATTCTGCCAGTTCCGGTCCGCCCCAGGCCTGCGTCAGGCGTTCCCAGATAATGCTCTCAGCCAGCTGATTGGGATGGCAGAGGTCCGGGCCGTAAAAGCGATAGTCGCGCAGTTCATCCAGCAGTATTTCATAGGCGGGAAAATAAGTGATCCGGTTGGGGAAAGACTGGACCAGGCGCTGGGCAGCCAGCAGCAGATTCGCCTTGTTCACGGAATTCTGCGCAGCGCCGTCTCCCAGATGCCGGACCGGGCTGACGGAAAGCACGACCTGCAAATCCGGATAACGGTCCAGGAATTTTTCCAGGAAAGCGGTGTAGGCCAGCTGTATTTCTTCTGCGCTCAGCAGCCGGTTGTGGAATTCCTGCGCGGGCAGGCAGTGGCAGTTGCTGACCGGCTGCCCGGGCTGGGACTGATGTTTCCAAACTCTGGCGCTGCCCCAGGTGAGGAACAAGATATCGGCAGTGGGGACAAAGCGGCGGGTCTGGTCCCAGGCAGCGAGCATACCGTCCCGGGCCGTTGCATATTCCGGGGCGGAGAAGCAACTGTGGAACAGGAATGAGTGCCATAAGCCGTCGCGCTGGAACAGCGATTGCTGCAGTTGCTGCTCTGCCTGAGGGTCTTCGAGCAGCCGCAGGATATTCAGGATGCTGGCGGGATTGAAGAGGATGCCACAGGGGTTGTGCAGGCCGGGCAGCAGGTTCTCCTGCCAGTTCTTGCCTACTACAGCGGCAAAGCAGGAGCCCAGGCAGAGTATCCGGGTGGCTGGGGTGAGCCGGAAAGGCGCAGGAGGAACTGCAACGGTGGTGGACAACTGGGGCATGGTTTCGGCCCTGAAGGCAGGCGACAGTTATGGTTCCCGGCTGGCCTGCAGAAGCAGTCCGGGGTCAACTCAACAGAATGTAAGTCATAAACAGCAGAAAAATCAGGAAACCCAGGCAGAGCACCAGCAGGCAGATAATCTTGAAAGGCAGCTGGCTTTTTTGCTGCAGCTGGTTTTCCAGGGCCTGGTCCAGGGGCAGATCATCGCCCAGATATACTTCCACGAGGTCGCTGCTGGTCCGGTTGACCTTCTGCAGGCTGATGGCGATGTCTCCCAGCACGATGCGCGAGTCAGTGCTGATTTTAACCGGGTTATGGTCAATCAGGGCATCATCGATGAAAGTCTTGACATTCCGGCTGGCGTTTTGGAAGATCACATTGCTGCCGGTGACCGTGATTTTGGCGTGGTTGCGGGAGACGTCTCCCAGCCGGATAGTGATGTAGTTGTCGGCAGAGGCACCGATGGTGTTCACTCCCGGCCAGAGCACCGCCTGGCAGGAGACATCCCGGATATCATTCTCCCAGGTGATGTCGAAGTCGCTGGGGGCAGTCTTGTCGCCATAGCAGAAAAACAGCTGGCCAAAGCGGATAACATCGCCGATATTCAGGCGCTCACGCGTGATTTTGTTACCATCTTTGACCAGGCCGACATGGCTGCAGTCTTCAATTATCCAGGAATCAGCCTGGCGCTTCAGGGTAAAGTGCTGACGGCTGATATATCCCTTGGCTAAAGCTTTCAGGCTGATGTCACATCTGGATGAGCGCCCGACCGTGATCAGCCCCGTACGGTTGTATGATTCCGTGGAAAAGCGCTTGATTTCGACACCAGAAGACTCGTAAATGTGACAGATCGGCATATTTTTTCCCCCATTTTCTGCCCGATAGGCGGGCAGGCAAGTATGGGTAAAAAGGCGCAATTCCGCTCCCGGCCCCAATGCGTCATGCCCTGCTCGGGAACAGCTACCAGGTTGCCGGTTAAGACTGCCAATCCTGGAAACGTACAGGCGCTGCAGGTGGTTCGATTTCTCTGCAGCTGCAGGGCATGGAATTCGTCAGGGGGAATCCTGGGCGTCGGAGAATTCAGCCAAGGCCGCCTGGATTTGTTTTTGCAGAGACTCGACCAAGCCGTTCAAAGAGTGCATTTCGGAGCGTTTGCCCCAATGGCGCCATTTGAATTCCACCTCCTGGCTGGCTAAGGTTTTGGGGGAGACGATGACCCGCAAGGGGATTCCCAGCAAGTCGGCGTCGGCGAAAGCGAAGCCGGCTTTTTCCCCCCGGTCGTCATAAAGCACTTCCAGGCCGCGGTCCTGCATTTCCTGGTAGAGCTGCTCGCAGGCTTCCCGCACATCATCGCGGGAGTGATTCAGACCGATAAGGTGGACTTGGAAAGGCGCGATGGTCAGCGGCCAGATAGGCCCGTATTCATCGTGACTTTGCTCAATGACTGCGGCCATGGCTCTTCCTACTCCGATGCCGTAGCAGCCCATGATCATCGGTTTTGCCTTGCCGTCCTGGTCCAGGTAAGTGCAGTTCATGGCAGCCGAGTATTTAGTGCCCAGCTGGAAGATATTGCCCACTTCAATGCCTTTGAGCATCTGCAGCGGCTGGCCGCTGACCGGGCAGGGGTCGCCGGGACGGACGGTGGCGATGTCGGCGACCTGGACTTTAGACTTATCGGGCAGATCACGCTCGAAATTGAAGTTCAGGCAGTGCCAGTCGCTCTGGTTGGCGCCCACCACCAGGTTGCTGGACTGGGCTGCGGAGTGGTCCACCACCACCCGAAGGCGGTCCAGGTCCAGGTCCAGCAGTGAGGCGTAACCCGGTACTGCTCCGGCCGCGCGGATCAAATCATCGTCAGCGAAGTTCAGTTCCGGGCTCTGCAGGACTTTGCGCAATTTAGCCTCGTTGACCTCAAGGTCTCCGCGGATCAGTGCGAAGACCAGTTTGCCTTCGGAGTCCTTGTAGAAGACTGCTTTTCCGGTCTGGGAGGTCTGTTTGCCCAGGAAAGCGGCCACCTCTTCGATGCTGGTGCAATTCGGGGTATGGACTTTTTCCAGCGGCAGGGGTTGCTCACGCACATAAGCCAGCTTGCTGCAGGCCACTTCGCGATTGGCGCAGTACTGTCCATCCGGCGAGGCGAAGATGGTGTCTTCGCCGCAATCCGCGATGGCCATGAATTCATGCGATACTGCACCGCCCATCATGCCGGAGTCAGAAAGAATGGCCAGGCAATGTTTCAAGCCGATGCGCTTGAAGATGCGTGCATAAGCCTGGTAGGCGCGCTGGTAGTATTTTTCCAGGCATTCCTGCGAGGTGTGGAAGCTGTACCCGTCCTTCATGGTGAATTCCCGCACCCGGATCAGTCCGGCCCGGGGACGCGCTTCATCGCGGTACTTCAGCTGAATCTGATAAAGCATCACCGGCAGCTGTTTGTGGGACGGCAATTCAGTGCGGGCGATCTGAACCACGGCTTCCTCGTGGGTCATGCCCAGGAGCATATCCTTGCCATTACGGTCCTTGAAACGCAGCAGCTCCTGACCGACCTGATCATAGCGGCCGCTCTCCTGCCAGAGTTCGCCGGGAAGAACCATCGGCATCAGAATTTCCTGACCGTCAATGCGGTCCATTTCCTCCCGCAGTATCGCTTCAATTTTACGGGTAATTCTGCGCCCCAGAGGCAGCAGGGTATAAATGCCGGCCGAGACTGCCCGGCAGTAGCCGCCGCGCAGCAGAAATATATGACTGGCGGTCTGGGCGTCGCGGGGGGCTTCCCGCAGGCGCTGACCGACGAAACGACTCATTCTCATCGCTGGCTTCTCCTGGTTGAAATCAGAACATCCGGTAATCTATAAAATATATCCCGGCTATGCACTGCTTGCAAGAACCGCAGGCGAAAAAACAGAATTTCTGAAGAGCAGAATTAAAGCAGCAATGCAGGGGGACGCAGGGGACGTATGGGCAGGGGACAATGGGACAATGGGACAATGGGACAATGGGACAATGGGACAATGGGACGCAGGGCAGGAATCCTTGTTCCTGGCTGGTATTTCAGGTTCAGGCGCCGGCAGGAATATCTGTCCCGGCTGCAGCCGGGCAACAAGCATTCCACGCTTTTTTATGCTAATGCGGAAGGCTTCTTTGCGGTTCGGAACCGGGCACTACTGTATGCCTCGGACGGACAGCGCGTCAGCGGCAACAGGAACCAACAGCAAAGGAGTACATGATGCAAGCTCAATTTCAGGTTTTGGCCGGCATGAGTCAGGCGGCTCGCCGGGGTGTCTGCTTCTTTATTCTGCTGGCTCTGCAAACATTGTCTGCAGGGTCAGTGTACTGTGTCAGCCCGCAGGGGGATGACAGCAACTCCGGCGAGTCCTGGCAGGAGCCCTTGGACTCGGTGCAATCTGCGCTGCGGCGGGCTGGCCCCGGCACCCAGGTCTGGGTCGCGGACGGAATCTATCAGCCGCAGGAAACCAGAGCGCTCGACGCATCTCTGACTCTGGCCACGTCATTTGTGCTTACGGACGGAGTGCAGCTGCTGGGTGGCTTCGCCGGCTATGAAGAAAGTCCCGCCGAACGGCAGCGCTTTGACCGCGACAATAATGGCGTAGTCGAGGCTTGGGAGTTCACCCACGAGACTATCCTGCAAGGCAGCGAAGACCTGGGCGGAACGGTGCTGTGGGGCGGACAGCAGGATTTTCTGCACGCAGTATTGATTGACGGTTTTACCATCAGCGGAGGACGGGCGCTGGGATTCGCCCAGGATGGTCAGGGCGGGGGAGCGCTGCTGCCCGGGAACTGTGTGCTGCAGAATTGCCTGCTGACTGGCAATCTCGCCCGCCAGGGCGGCGGGGTGGCGCTGCTTGGCCCCAGTACAGTGCGCAACTGTGCTGTCGTGGACAATGAAGTGACGGCTGAAGGCAGTTTGGGTTGCGGCGGC
>JAAZIZ010000052.1 GCA_012800565.1 Lentisphaerota bacterium | reverse complement strand
GCGGCACAGCCTGCAGATTAATCTGGAGAGTCTGTCCCTGCAAGTCGAGCTGCGCCATCATGCATTATTCAGAAAGACCAACGAAATATGAGCACAAGAACTGAAATGGTGATCGTCCGTCATGGCGAGACGGAAGGGAACCGCACCAGGACTCTGCAAGGGCAAAGCAATACCGACCTGAATCAAGTGGGCCGGCTGCAAGTCGAGAGACTGGCTCTGCGGCTGCAGAAACAAGCGCCTTTTACGGCTGTATACAGCAGCGATTTGCAGCGGGCTATGGATACTGCCAGAATTATTCTGGAAAAAATCCCTGCTGCACCGCTTATTCCCACACCCGCCCTGCGGGAATGGAATCTCGGGCATCTGCAGGGATATACCTGGGCTGAGCTGGAAGATAAATCGCCGGGAGTCAGAGAGGCTTTCCGGCAGGGCGGCGAGGATGTCCAGGCACCTGGGGGTGAGAAGCGTTCGGAGCTGGAGAAGCGGGTCCGTGAATGCCTGCAAAGCCTGGCTTTGCGCCATGTCGGCGAACGCATTCTGCTGGTCTCGCATGGCGGAGCCTTGCGCTCGATGTTCAAATACGTGGTCGGCGTTCCCAAGGCTCCAAATCTTCTGCCGGTGACCAGCAACGCCAGTTACAATCAGATTGTCTACGACAATGGCTCCTGGCAGCTGCTGTGCTGGAACGACACTGCCCATCTTGAAGGCATAGAGCTTAACGAACTGGTCGCGTATTGAGCTTCCCCGACGCTGTTGAGCCAAACAGGAGGAAGGAATGCCGAAATGTGTGCTGTTTTTTTCCGATGTCCACGGTTCTGCCGGATGTCTGGAGGAGTTTTCCCGCTGGGTGGAGCATTACCAACCGCAACAGTTGGTGATGCTCGGTGATGTGCTGTCACCCGGGTACAACAATATGGACGTGGATTATGCTCCTCAGGGCGTGGCGGATATACTCAATGGCTGGAAAGACAGAATCATGGCTGTGCGCGGTAACTGTGACCGCGAAGTGGATCAGATGCTGCTGGAGTTCCCGCTGCTGGTGGAGCATGCCACGCTGCTGCTTGACAACCGGAAATTCTTCCTGAGTCACGGGCATCTCTGGCACCCGGGCCATCTGCCGCCGCTGGGCAGCGCTGATGTCCTGGCCTGCGGACATACTCATATCCCCCAAATCAGCACAGACGAGGGAGTCTGTTATTTCAATCCAGGCTCGCTGTCAATGCCGAGGGGAGGTTTTCCGCCCAGTTTCGGAATGTATCAGCAGAACCAGATCGCAGTGCTGGAACTGCAGACCGGCAAAAAGATATTTGCCCACTCCCTGGCTGAGGCGTGAACAGAGACTGTCAGAACAGCTGCAGGTCGGCAGGCAGAGGCGAGTGGTATTCTTCCGGTTCCCGACCAGGCCGGGTGAAAGCGAGCCGGGTGGCATGCAGCGCCTGCCGCGGAAACCGCAAGCGGGCATAGTCGGCGGCGGTGAGCCGGCCTTGGGTCTGGCGCAGAAAGAACTGCTCGTCCAGGCCATAGAGTTTGTCTCCGGCGACAGGATAGCCCAGGCTGTGCAAAGTAGCCCGGACCTGATGGGTGCGGCCAGTCTCCAGGCCGGCCAGCAGCAAACTGCTGGATGCACCGCGGCCCAGACAACGAAAGTGGGTAGAGGCACTTTCGCAGGGCGACGGTGCCGCCAGGGGCTCCTGCCGGGAAAAAAGGCGCTTCTTGCGGACCGCGCTGTTGCGGTCCGGGTATAGCCAGCCGCGGCAGTATTCCTCACTCGGGAAAGTACCGTGGACTATAACCAGGTATTCCTTGACTGCATCGCAGGAGTGCAGCGCCCGGCTGATTTGCGCCGCTGCGGCTGCCGTCTTGGCGATGACTACCAGGCCGGAGGTCTCGCGGTCCAACCGCTGGCAGAAATGAATTTCCGGCAGATGCAGGAATTGCTTCAGCCAGGCCCACAATGTGTGGTTGAAGAAACGGCCGGCAGGATGGCAGGGGAGATTGCCTGGCTTGACTACGACCAGGCTGTCCTGGTCTTCATGCAGGATATCAATATTCCAGCAGACCGCCGGCTCGGGCAATGACCGGGGCTGGAATTGCAGCCGGTCGCCGGGCTGGAGAATTTCATCGGCAGCAGCGGGATGCCCATTGCGGAGCAGATTTCCGGCCAGCAGCTGTTCCCGCCATTCTTCGGAGCTCAGATAGTTGAAGCGCTTGGACAGATAGGCGAGGAGGGTGCTTGTCGCGGGCGTAAGCTGGCTGATGTTGCAGCTGCTCTGCCGCACCAGAGGCTGGAAGGGCAGGTCATTCATTATGCCCCGCTTTGCGGTTGCGGAAAGCGGCTATGTATTCCTGGTTGCCTTTCGGACCTTTGATCGGAGAGGGGACTACTCCGGCAAGGGACCAGCCCAGCTCTGTCAAGGCAAAGCGCTGCACCTTCTCAATGCAGCGTTGCCGGACGGTGTCGTCGCGGACTACACCGCCGGCACCGACTTCATGCCGCTCTGATTCAAACTGCGGCTTCACCAGGGCAAATATCCAGGCTTCAGGCTGCAGCAACGGCGCACAGGGTCCCAGAACCTTGGTCAGAGAAATAAACGATACATCTGCAGTCAGCACTGAAATCGGTTCGGGAATCAAGGCAGGAGTCAAATCACGGGCGTTGGTGCGTTCCAGCAAAATCACCCTGGGGTCCTGCCGCAATTTGCGGTGTAGCTGGCCATAGCCGACATCAACTGCGTAAACCCGGCTCAGGCCGTACTGCAGGAGCACCTCGGTGAAGCCACCGGTGGAGGCACCTAAGTCCAGGGCCACGCCGCCGGCGAGATCAGGCTGGAATTTTTCCAGTGCGGCCAGGAGCTTGAAAGCCCCGCGGCTGACATATCTGGGCTCATCATTCAGGAAGATGTTGCAATCCTCAGGCAGCATCTGTCCCGGTTTGCGCACCAGTTCATCCGAGCCCAGGCGGACCTCGCCGGCCATGATCAGCCGCTGCGCCAGCGAGCGTGATTCGCAGAGCTGCAAATCCACCAGCAGTTGGTCTGCCCGCACCTTGTTCATTGCTGCAATCCCAGATTGTTGGCGTTGCTGAGGATATTCTCCAGCTGGGTGTCCGTGAGATGCAGCCGGTACTGCAGGCGCTGCATCTCTGCGCCAGGATCAAACAGGGGATAGTCGCTGCCGAACAGAAAGCGCTGCTGCGGGAATGCGCGGAAAATCTGCTCCAGGAGTCCTTGCGGGATGGCGAACAGACTGCTTGAGGTGTCGAAATAGATTTCCAGTCCGGACAAGGCCTCGATCACATACTGCCAATGGCGGTAACCGCCGAAATGAGCCGCGATGATCTGCAGTTTGGGATAACGCCGTTTGATGGCCGCGATCTTCCAGGGGCAGCTGGGATTCAACTCAGGCGGGAGCACATCACCGACATGGACCATCAGGGTGAACTGACCCTGCATGGCTGCAAATAGCGGCAGCAGCGCCGGGTCATCCAGGCGGAAACCCTGGAAATCCGGATGCAGTTTGATGCCTGGCACCCGGTGATCAGCCAGAAATGCCAGCTCGGCTTCCCAGTCAGTAAATCCGGGGTGCATGGTTCCGAAAGGGATGATTCCGGGGATGGATTTCAACGATGCCGCCCAGCGGTTGGCAGGGATCACCTGCTCGGGAGCGGTAGCCGCCGAATGAGCACAACACCAGCTGATGCCGGCTTTTTCTAAGCGCGGCTGCAGGTCCTCGTATTCGCCGGTGCCGATGGGGGGAATATGGTAGTGGGAGTCCAGTTGCCTGACTACCTTGGCGGAAATCTTGGGATGAAAAATATGCGTATGGACATCAAAACGTGCTGCATTGCTCATAATAAATACTGTGCCTGACTTGCTTGCTGCTTTGGGAATAAACATAATATACCCCAAGAGCACAGAAATGCATCTCCCGGGGGGGGCTTCGCACGGACAGG
>JAAZIZ010000051.1 GCA_012800565.1 Lentisphaerota bacterium | reverse complement strand
CCTTGCTGAGACTGGGGCATTTGCGCATATACAAACGCAGCCCGCCGTCCCGGAATTCCATCTCCAGGTCGCAATTCTCTTCCTTGCGGATTCTCACGTAATACTCGTAAACCCCCGCCAGTCCCTGCCGGGTGAACAACTCCAGGCAATGGTGCTCCTGATGCCGGGAAATCTCCTCATAATATTCTGTCAAGCCATCACGCTCATCCAGAAACTTGAATACCTCATTGTAGAAACGCACAAAATGGTCGCTCGGGATCATCAATTGCTCCTGCTCTGATTCTGCCATTGCCAAAACCGCGGCATCTGGGCCAAGCTATACCGTAATATCAGTTCGCAGTTTTACCATAAGTTTCGTAAAAAAAGCCCCCTGCCAGTGGAAAATTCACCGCTCAAAACTATGTTAAGAAAATCGCCGCTTAATTACTATACTAAGGAAATAACATGATTGCTCTGGAACAAGAATTGCACAGCCTGCTTGCTGAGGCCACGACTGCCTTGGATAATGTCCAAACCCTGCCTGAACTGGAAGAGCTGAAAGGCCGGGTGATGGGTCGCAAGGGCACTCTGCCAGCCTTGATGGCTCAACTGGGACAGGTCCCCGCCGCTGACAAACCTGTCGTAGGCAAGACTATCAACGCCGTCAAACAGCAGTTGCAGAACGCTTTCGAGACCCGGACCGGGCAATTGCAGGCTGCCGGAACCAGCCGGCGCGCCTTGGACGTCTCGCTGCCGGGCCGGACCCGGCCACTCGGGCACAAGCACCCCATCACCCAAGTTATGGAAGATGCCGTAGCAATCTTCCGGCGTATGGGTTTCATAGTCGCAGACGGGCCAGACCTGGAAAGCGTCTGGCATAACTTTGATGCCTTGAATTCTCCCCAGGAGCATCCGTCCCGCACACCGGAAGACACTTTCTATTTCGATTTGGACCGGAAGCACTGGCTGGATAGCGACACCACGATCCTGCGCACTCATACCTCACCGGTGCAAATCCGCTATATGCTCAAGCAGAAACCGCCGGTGCGAATCGTCTGTCCCGGCCGCTGCTATCGCCGTGACACCCCAGATGCCACCCACGGTATGAGTTTCCATCAGATCGAAGGACTGTATGTCGACCGTAACGTCTCCCTGGCTGACCTGAAAGGCACCCTGGCGCTGTATGCGCAGGAAATGTTCGGCAAGGATGCCAAGGTGCGCTTCCGCCCCCATTTCTTCCCTTTCACCGAACCGAGTGTGGAATGCGATGCCTCCTGCATCATCTGCAACGGCAAGGGCTGCCGGGTCTGCAAGGGCTCCGGCTGGCTGGAAATCGCCGGTGCCGGCATGGTCAATCCGGAAGTATTCCGCAATGTCGGTTACGACCCGGAAATCACCACCGGCTACGCTTTTGGGATGGGCATCGAACGCATTGCCATGATCAAGTATGCAATCAGTGACCTGCGCCTGCTCTATGACAATGACCTGCGCTTCCTGCATCAGTTCTGACGCCCCAGCCTGATTCCGCCCCGGATATTTATTTTACCTGCAGCTGGACCGGAGAAGGTCACCAGCCGTCTCCCGAACGAGTAAAGGCCAAGTATGAATATCAGTACCATCCCGGCACCACCTGAACGCGAACAATGGGGATTCCTGCAAGACCTGCGCCAGCCGGAACCAATCCGGCTGCACTGGGATTTCCAAGCCCCGCTCGACAATACCAGGCAGCTTGACTTGCGCCCGGGGCTGACTTTCCTGAACCGCTTCCCTGACCCCGAAGAACTGCTGGCCACCGCATACCAGGACGGATTGCGCTTCCTCCAGGCGACCGGACTGCCGTCCGCAGGCCCCGTCCCGCTGCAGCTCCAGCAGGAAGACCTGCCAATCCCCGGCAGTTACCGTTTGCAGGTCACAGCCACAGGCATAACCTTGTCTGCGCCGGACAGCGAAGGACTCCGGCATGGGATATTCTTCCTGGAAGACCTGGCAGCGGAGCAGTGCGCCCCTGCCCTGCCCTACGGGACTTGGGAGCGGACCCCCTGGCTCAAAAACCGTATCTCCCGCTGTTTTTTCGGTCCCATCAAGCGTCCGCCTTTCAACCGGGATGAGCTGCTTGATGACTTGGACTATTATCCCGACGAATACCTGAACCGCCTGGCCCATGAGGGCATCAACGGCCTGTGGCTGACCATCACTTTCCGGGAACTGGCCGAGACTTCGTTCAGCCCGCGCGATCCATTGGCCCACCAGCGGCTGGAAAAACTGCGCCGGACCGTGCAGCAGTGCCGGCGCTACGGCATCAAAATCTGGCTGTTCAGTATTGAACCGCGGCACATGGAAAAAGATGACCCGCTGCTGCTGGCCAACCCCGAGTTCGCAGGTGCTTTCAGCTACGCCGGCACGCACTGCTTCTGCCCTTCCAGTCCCCAGGCCCAACAATACCTGTATGAGAGCACCCGCGATATCTTCCGGCAGGTACCGAACCTGGGCGGGCTGATCAATATCAGCCACGGCGAACGACCCACCACCTGTCTGAGCAGTGTAGCCGCAACCGCTGATCACGACATTGATTGTCCGCGCTGCGGCAAAATCCCCAAATGGCAGGTCCACGCCAACGCGCTCGGTGCCATGCTGAAAGGCATCCGGGAATCCAATCCCCAGGCCGAATTGATCAGCTGGCTCTATCAGCCACAGCCCATTCCGGAACGAGGAAAATGGACTTTTGAGCTGGCTCGCAACGTCCCCGAAGGTGTGATCCTGCAATATAATTTCGAGTCCGGTGCCTGCAAAAAACAGCTCTCCCGGGCTCGCCTGGGCGGTGATTACTGGCTCTCTTATGTCGGCCCCAGCGCATCTTTCAGCCGCATCGCTGACGGCGTAAGCAGCCGCAACGGCAGCCTCTCCGCCAAAATCCAGGTCGGCTGTTCGCATGAAGTGGCCACCGTGCCTTTTGTCTCCGTGCCCGGACTGCTGTACCAGAAATATGCCGCCATGCGCCGGCATGGCTGCAGCAGCGTGATGCAATGCTGGTACTTCGGCAACTACCCCGGAATTATGAACCGCGCTGCCGGACAGCTGGCTTACGAGGAATTCCACGATGATGAACAATCATTCCTGCTCCGCCTGGCCCGCCCGCAATGGGGACGCCATGCCCAGGCCGTGGCGGAAGCCTGGCACCATTTCACCCGCGCGTATGAAAATTATCCGCTCTCGAATGATATGCAGTACTACGGTCCTATGCAGTTCGGGCCAATATGGCCACTGCACCTGAAAGTCGAACTGCTGCCCCTGGGGCCGACTTGGAAACCTGATTATCCGCCCAGCGGCGACTGTATCGGCGAATGCCTGGAGAATCACACTTTGGAGGAGGCGCTGCTGCTCAGCCGGCGCATCTCCAGTGAATGGGACCGCGGCCTGCGCATCCTGCAGGAGCTGCGACCAGATTTCCTGGACCAGCCCCCGCGCCTGCTTGATATCTGTGTCTCCGCCGCCCTGGGCTGCCAGTTCCGCAGTGCCGCTCATATCTTCGAATTCTATCTCCTGCGCCGCGAATTGTACTTGGGACATTCGGTAGACCGCAGTGCTCTGCTGGCCAGAATGCGCACACTGGTCCTGGCGGAAATTGCCAACAGCGGCGAGCTTGCTGAGCTCTGTCGCCAGGACTCCCGCCTGGGCTTCCATTCCGAGGCCGAAGCCCATCAGTACTGCGAAAGCCGCCTGCTCTGGCGGCAGGAACTCCTGCAGCAGCTCCTGGACACGGATTTTGCCGCCGCAGAACAGGCCGTTGCCCAAAATGCCCCCCTGCCCCAATCAGATTTTGAACAGAATGCCCCCACCTATGCGCTCAATTCCGGTTGGGTTGATGGCGACACTCTGCGCTGGCGCATCGACCGCAATGATGAGCAGGACCTGCTGGTCCGCTTCGAGGCCCGCAATCTCCCCTACAGCAACGATGTGCTGACCGTCTGCCTGCTTGATGCCACCGGCACCTGTTTCCCCTGGATCATCAACGTCCCCCGCCAGGGCGAACCCAGGCAGTTGCATCCGCTCGCCGAGGTGCGTACCAGCTACCAGGATGACTCCTGGTCTGCTGAACTGCACCTGCCATCACTGCTCTGGAACCGCGACCGCAAAATCGAACCGCGTTACGTCTATCTGCACCGCACAGTCTCTTCCCACGACAATCCTAATCCGCCTTACCACTACGACTGGCCGCCGCACCCGAGCTTCCCCAGAATACGCCTGAATATCTATCTGTATCAAGGAAACTACTGCGGCAGGCTGCTGGGCTGAGCCCAGCAAATGCAACCGTCCCTGCCCGCTGGCAGGAGTAAAAAAGGCGCCCGGGTACACCACCCGGACGCCTTTTGCATTATCCTATTGATGTGGCTTTACAGGAACTTGCCGCTCTGCACATCAATGGCCTTGCCGCCGGCCTTGATGCAGTCCATCACCGAGACCCCCAGCAGCACCGCCTGAATACCCTCTTCCAGAGGCGCACGCTGACCCAGCGGATCAGTACCGGCATCCAAAAACAGAGCTTCACGCAATCTCGGATCGGCACCGCCGTGTCCGCCCTCGACCTTGGTGATCGG
>JAAZIZ010000050.1 GCA_012800565.1 Lentisphaerota bacterium | reverse complement strand
GCTGTTTTTTTTGAAACATGGTCAGCGGGGCCTGATCACCTTTCCGGCTGGCCGGGACGGTTTCGGCCAGCATCTCCAACTCGCCGGCCAGGATTTTCTCGCGCAGGTATTCATAGGCATACATGCTGGCCTGCTGGGCTTTATGTTCCGGCCAAAGTCCCCTCAGTTCAGTGCGAAGCTGGCTCAATCGGTAGGCTTTGCCGGCAGCAAAGAGGCCATCCAGGCAAGAGGTGACGGCTGTGGTCATAGGCTGTGCCAGCAGCAAATCGGCAAACTTATCCATAGGGCGGAGGTGGACATTCTCGGCAGTCATACTGAGAGTCGAAGCCGCTGGTACAGGGCTGACCCAATCAATGCTTTCAGGGATGAAAGCCAGGGCGGAGGTGGCCAAATAAAAAGCATCGCCTTTGCGTCCCAGCATCAGGGGCTGGTTGAAACGCAAAGCACTGACTTGGCCGGGTTCCTGCACAGACAGCGCCAGGGCGGCGATTTCGCTGGGAGCCTGACTGAATGCGTTGCGCAAAGCCAGCAGCAGAGGGTCGCCTGCTTCATGCAGGTGAGCCACAAGATTGCCCAGCAAGTCGCTGCGATGCACGCTGCGGCCATTGCGCAAAAGAGGATAGCCGCCAACCGCAAAGCTTTGCTCAGAAGAGAATTTCCGCCCGGTTCCGGCCAGCAAATCATGGATGTGCTGGCCGGAGGGGTCTTCCTTGAAGCGGCCGGCCGAGCCATTGGCGCAATATACGACCTTGCCGCAGCTGGCCAAAAAAGGATGAGCCAAGCTTTGCAGTGGCAGCCCGGGGGTGCGGCTGTGGGCGATGCCCACCACGCCAGGCAGTTTCTCCGCTTCAGTCTCGGTGCGCAGCCTGGCAACTGAACCGCAGACCTTGGCCATGTGAATCCTGCCTTCATGGAGAGTGGCGAGGCCGGAATAATGTCCCGCATCAAGACCCTCTTGCGCTTCCAGCATGCGCAGTAGAATTGCGGCGGCAGATTCACTGCCGGCATACGCTGCCATTACACACATCGTTAAGCACCTTTTTCTTTGTCGCTCTGAGGCCGAGGTCCACTGCGGCAGGAAGCCTGCCTTTCTCGGCTCAGGAGCAGAGTATTACGTCTGAGGTGGCGTTGATTTCGCCGCCGTATCGCCGGTCCGTTTTTCCTCCAAGATATCCTTGAGGGTGATTTTCTGCAGATAGTCTCTGATGCAAGCATTCAGTCCGCTCCAGATGCTGCTGGCCCGGCAGTTATCCTGCCGGGGGCAGACTTTGGCACAACTGACGCAATCCAGCACCCTGATCGGACCTTCCATGGTTTCGATGATATTCAGCAGGGTGATCAATTCAGGCCTGCGGGACATCTGCAGGCCGCCTTGACTCCCCCGGATGGAGCGGATATAGCCCGCCTGACGCAACGGAATGACCAGCTGACTGATGAATTTTACTGAGATCTGCTGCGACTGGGCGATGTCCTTGATGCTGCGGGGAAAATCCCGGCTGTTGGCAGCGAGGTCAAGCAGGATTCGCAGACCGTAGCGTGCCCGGGCTGAAATCTTCATGGCATCAATCCTGTATGGCGAGCATTTTGTCGATTGGGCGGCGGGCGAGGCGGATGACTTCTTCGGAAAGCTCAACTCGCGGAGCCAGATTGCGCATTGCGGACAGGACATCCTGCAGAGTTATTTTTTTCATATCGGGGCACACCGGCTCTGGTGCGATGGTATGGAAGATTTTCGCCGGATTCTCTTTCTGCAGCCGGTGGATGATTCCCGACTCGGTGCAGATGATGAATTCGTGCGCATCTGATCCACGGGCGATTTTCAGCATGCCGCCGGTGCTCAGGGCGTGATCGGCCAAGGCGACTACAGCCGGCTGGCATTCGGGATGAGCCAGAACCAGTGCGGCCGGATGCGCTGCCTTGGCCTGCTCCAGTTGCTCCGGTTGAATGCGGTTATGGATGGGGCAACAACCTGCCCAGAATGACATCGGCCGCTTGAGCTTGTGAGCGACATTCCGCCCCAGATTGGCATCCGGCAGAAACATAATCTCACGCTCAGCCGGCAGAGAGGAGATGATTTTTTCAGCATTCCCGGAGGTGCAGCAGATATCCACCAGGGCTTTGCACGCGGCAGTAGTATTCACGTATGCTACCAGGATGGTGTCGGGATGCTCAGATTTGTATTTTCTGATCTGTTCCGGAGAGGCCATGTCCGCCATCGGACAGCCGGAGAACTCATTCGGATGCAGGACGATGGAATCAGGAGAGAGGATTTTGGCAGTCTCAGCCATAAAACGGACCCCGCAGAAAACTATCACCGGCGCCCGGCAGGCTGCAGCGTTGCGGGCTAATTCCAGGGAATCACCAACAAAATCGGCCAAATCCTGTATTTCCGGCAGGGTGTAATTATGGGCCAGGATAACCGCCTGCAGGTCTCGCTTCAGAGCTGCAATATCTTCGCATATATCCATTGATCAGTTCTCCTCAAACAGCCAGGTTGAAAGATAGCGTTCGCCGGAATCAGGCAGCAGCACCACGATGGTCTTGCCCGCAAATTCAGGCCGTTTGGCTGCTTCCAGAGCCGCCCACAGAGCCGCACCGGAAGAAATGCCCACCAGGATGCCGTCCTCCCGGGCCAGGGCGCGAGCAGTATTCCCCGCATCAGCTGCGGAGACCGTGAGGACTTCGTCAATGACCGCCCGGTCCAGTACCTCCGGGGCGAAGCCTGCACCGATGCCCTGGAGCTTGTGCTCTCCGGGTGGACGTCCGGAGAGCACCGCGCTGCTGTCCGGCTCTACTGCGATAACCTGCACCGCGGGATTCTGTGCTTTGAGAAATCGTCCTACGCCGGTAATCGTCCCGCCGGTGCCCACGCCGGCTACAAAAGCGTCGATTTCACCGCCGCAGTCGCGCCAGATTTCCGGTCCGGTATGGGCTTGGTGGCAGGCGGGATTGGCGGGATTGGTGAACTGCTGCAGGATAATCGCCCCCGGGTTGGCGGCCCGCAGCTCCTCGGCTTTGGCAATTGAGCCTTTCATCCCTTGGGCTCCAGGTGTAAGCACAATCTCGGCACCGTAAGCCGCAGCCAGTTTGCGCCGCTCGCTGCTCATGGTGTCGGGCATGGTCAGAATCAAGCGATAGCCTTTGGCTGCCGCTACCATCGCCAGGCCGATGCCGGTGTTGCCGCTGGTCGGCTCAATCAGCAGACCGCCGGCGGACAAGGCACCGCTGCGCTCCGCAGCCTCAATCATCGTCAAGGCAATGCGGTCCTTGGCCGAACTGCCGGGATTGAAAGACTCAAGCTTGGCCAGAACCCGCGCCCGGCTGCGGTTCAGACGACGAATCTCAACCAGAGGGGTATCCCCTATGCACTCTGAAATGCTTTTCTTAATAGCCATGATAGTCCCTAAGATTGCAAGGGTGAGGTAACTGGAATTGCTGACTACCAAAGCGCATATAGGAGTGTAAAGCAGGCTTAAGAGTGGCAATGCATGGGACGCATGGGACGTATGGGACGTATGGGACGTATGAATAGGACAATGGGAGCGGTAAACAAAAATCGCACATCCTATTTGTCGCATTCATACGCCATATACGCTCAGGCAATTCGCCGTTCCCCCGTACGCCGCTCTACAGACCCAGTACAGGCGCATAGTCAAAGACCATAATTTAATCTGTTTTTCGTCAAATACAACCAGAATGATAGTATTTAGGCGGAATTATTTCCTGGCCCAGAGACATGGGTGCATTATTTGCTTTCGCACCTTGCCATTCTGGTGCTGTCATTTTTATTGCGGTTGGTCCAGCAATATAGTCCGGCGAAGCAGATTGCTCCCAGTCCGTCTGCGAGCATATCTTTTTGTGCGTCCCAGACGTCTCCCTGTGCTCCCAGGAACATTATTCCTGCTTCTGGGTCGGCGACGACTGCGTAAATCCATTCGATTATTTCGAAGATGGCTGCGAAGCCGAAGATACCCAATACTGTGAGGATGAACATCAGGGTTCTGCCCCGGATCAGGTTATTACGGTCGAAGTATTCCATTGCCGGATATGCGAATACTCCGACCAGGAAGTGGCAGATGCGGTCGTAGTGATTGCGTTGGAAAGCGCATAAATCAGTCACTGTCTGCATAGGCACATTGGCGAACGTAAAATGTCCGCCAATGGTATGCAGGGTGAAGAACAGCCACATCAGCAGATACGCAGTATTGGAGAAACGGACTTTGCGCCAGTACAGCAGGCAGACCACAGCGATGGGTATCCAGGCGGTGAGGTTTTCCGCCCACCAGACTTTCCGGTCGACTGGAGCAATGCCGAGGACCACTGCCTCCAGAATGTACAGCCCCAGCAAGACAAAGGGAAGGCGTGAACAAGGCATGGTTGCGACTTTCAATGGCTGTGAGATGCAAGCGGGGCGATGGCAGGGGAGCCTCAACGCCAGTCGATGACCATTCCGAGGTTGTGCTCCTGGTTCTTGTCCAGCAGCTGATAGGCGGACAGGATCTGGTCTTTCTTGAAACGATGGGTGATGTACGGTGTGACTCTCAGCCAGCCGCGCTTAATCAGATGCTGGACTTCCGCATTATCGTTCGATGTGTTGCCGCAGGTCGTCTTTATGGTCAGTTCCTTGATTTTGATCTGGTCCAGGTTGACAGCCCGGTGTTCAGCGTCAAAGTACTGCGCCTGCATCAGGATTGTGCCTTGATACCGCACCAGCTGCACCAGGCGATCGATGGAGGCCGGGACGCCGACCGTATCATGCAGGATATCGAAGCCATCCGGAGCGAAATTGCGCAGTTTGGCTTCCAGGTCCGGGTCATTGCCATCTACGGTCAGAAATTCCGGGAATTGGCGTTGCACGAAGGCGACGTGTTTGGGGTCGATATCTACCAGGGCAGAGTACGTTCCCCGCAGCGCAGCGATCTGGGCCGCGGAGAGGCTCAGGATGCCGGCCCCAAGATGCAGGATTCTCTGTCGCGGTTTGACTGCGAGGGCATTCACGCCGCGATTTCCGACTGCGACCAGGACGGTGAAGACGATCTGCTCGGCCAGGGCGGGGTCCATCTCGCCATGTCCCAGGATGGTATAATGCTGGGGGGCAGAAACTGTATGGGCGATGTGCGCGCCGAACATATTTACCACCGGGGGCAGGATATTATTGCTGGAGCCATAGACGATGTCACCCACTTTGTGGGTGGTGACGTTGGCTCCCGCGGCTTCAACAATGCCGATGCGGTGATAACCGGGTACGCAAGGGAAACGGGTGCCGATGTGCTTGCCGCGCAGAGTCCAGCGCTCAGTGCCGGGTGAGACTGCGGTCCATAAGGTACGTACCAGGATATCATCCGCACCCGGATCGGCGATATTGACCTCCTGACACTCGTAAGTATTGACGGCCGTGAAAACGAGAGCTTGAGTTTTCATTTCTTTTTCTCCTGGTTGATGCATGGACTCAGATATCAAAAACGATCTTCATGGCTTCTTTACGCTCGATCATCTCAAAGCCTTGTGCAATCATGCGCAGCGGCAGCCGATGCGAATAGAGGTCATCAAGGCGGACCATATTGTGGCGCAGGGCGGAGAGGAAGTAGTCGTGCGTCCAGACCTCGCCGGTGCGTCCGTCCAGCAGCTTATCGGCTGGGATATGCTGTTTCACGGGGTCGTCGGCGGGGTAGGTCGCATAGGTGCAGACCTTGCCGTCAGCGGCTAAAGCAGGCAGGCAGCTCTTAATGTACTGGGGC
>JAAZIZ010000049.1 GCA_012800565.1 Lentisphaerota bacterium | reverse complement strand
GCATGATCTCGCCGCCGGAATTGCGGGTCGCAGTTTCCTTGGCAGGGACTGCTTTCAAGAGCCGGTCCAGGATATCAGAGGGGACACTGCGCTGCAGCAGTGCTTCCAGCGTCGCCCGCTGTTCTGCGCTGGCTGCGGCCTTGAAAGCTGCGAATTTCTCATTCCAGAGCGCCGCTTCGGCTTTCTTGGCGGCAATCAATTCGCCACAGAGATCACGGACTTCCGAGGGGATTACGAAAGACTGCGTCGGGTCAAAGCCCAGAGCCTTTTTGGTCGCCGCCAGTTCTTCCGCCCCCAGAGGCGCACCATGCACTTCACTGCTGCCGGCCATATTCGGGGAGCCGCTGCCGATCACTGTCTTGCCGATGATGATGCTGGGTTTGTCTTTGCAGTCCCGGGCCAGCATCAATGCGGCTTGAATCTGGCGTACGCACTGTCCGTTGATGCGCAGCACATTCCAGCCGTAGGCGGCAAAGCGTGCACCGACATCCTCGCTCATGGCCAGGCTGGTGGAGCCCTCAATGGTGATGCCGTTATCATCGTAGAAGAGGATCAGATTGTCCAGCTTCTGATGACCGGCCAGAGCACAGGCTTCATGTGAGGTTCCCTCCATCATGCAGCCATCACCGCTGATGACATAGACTTTCTGGTCAAACAGGTCACTGTTCCCGGTGCGGGCGGCCAGCTGCTTCTGAGCAATGGCCAGGCCGACTGCGGAGGCCAGG
Source organism: Lentisphaerota bacterium (assembly GCA_012800565.1). Lineage (GTDB taxonomy): Bacteria > Verrucomicrobiota > Lentisphaeria > Oligosphaerales > Oligosphaeraceae > JAAZIZ01. The sequence continues at coordinate 1,774 of JAAZIZ010000049.1, read as the reverse complement.
CCTGAGGCCAGCGGACCGGTGGTGACTTCCACCCCACAAGTGTGCCCGAATTCCGGATGGCCGGGAGTCTTGCTGCCCCATTGCCGGAACTGCTTGAGGTCCTCAAGGCTTAAGTCATAGCCGAAGAGATGCAGCAATGAATATAACAACATTGAGCCATGCCCGGCTGAAAGCACAAAGCGGTCACGCCCAATCCAGTCCGGATTGGCGGGGTCAAAACGCAGGAACTTGCTCCAGAGTGTAAAGGCAAAATCAGCGGTGCCCATCGGCATGCCCGGATGACCGGAATTGGCTTGCTGAACACCGTCAGCTGACAACAGGCGAACAGTGTCGATAGCTTTTTGGTAAGTCTCTTTGTGCTGGCAGGACATGGGATTCTTTTCTCCTTGAGTTTGGTGTCAGTAGCGGAAAATTTTGCCGTTTTCGAGGCGGTCAGGCGTTGCTGTCCGAACGCAGGTAGGCATCGATGAACATATCAATCTCGCCGTCCAGGACCGCTTCCACATTGCTGGTTTCTGCGCCGGTGCGCAAATCCTTGACCATCTGGTAGGGTTGCAGGACATAGGAGCGGATTTGATTGCCCCAGGCGTTTTCACCCTTGGCTGCCGATTCAGCCGCGTGCTCGGCCCGGCGTTTGGAGTCTTCCAAATCGTACAGGCGGGCTTTCAGAATGCGCATCGCGTTGTCTTTGTTCTTGTGCTGTGAGCGCTCGCTTTGGCAGGTGACCACAATGCCGGTGGGCAGGTGGGTCAGGCGCACCGCGCTGTCAGTGCGGTTCACGTGCTGACCGCCGGCACCGCTGGCCCGGAAAGTATCAATACGCAGATCGCTGTCCACGATTTCAATGTTGATGTCATCATTGATTTCCGGCAGTACATCCACCGAGCAGAAAGATGTATGCCGGCGTTTGTTGGCATCAAAAGGCGAAATGCGTACCAGGCGATGCACGCCTTTCTCAGCCCGCAGATAGCCGTAGGCGAATTCGCCGCTGACCGTGATGGTCACATTTTTGGTGCCAGCTTCATCACCGGGCTGGATGTCGACTATCTCATAGCTGAATTTCTGCTTGTCCAGCCAATGGGTGTACATGCGCATCAGCATTGAGCACCAGTCGCAGGATTCAGTGCCGCCGGCACCGGAATGAATGGTAACAATCGCATTGTTGCCATCCATTTTTCCGGACAGGAAACTGACCAGCTCCAGTTTGTCGAGAGCCTGCAGGAGCTCCGGCCAGCTTTGCTCAGCCTCAAGGTACAGAGTGGAATCCTCGCCTTCCAGCTCCGCCAGTTCCGCCAGCACTGCGAAATCCTCCCAGGACTTCTCCAGACGGTGGAACGGCTCCAGCACATTCTTCAGTGCACTGACCTCGGCTACGACAGCCTGGGATTGCTCACGGTTGTCCCAGAAATCCGCCCGGGTCATCTGGGCTTCAAGCAATGCAAGTTTTTCCGCTTTGAGGGCGACGTCAAAGGAACCCCCTCAAATGGTCCAGGCGCTCCCGCGACTCTGCCACTTTGCCATTGAGTTCTTCTCTGGTCATAAACTGTATCCTGTATCCTTGGTTTTCTGGAGGTGCAATATAAACCACTTAATATAATACCTGTTATCATCAGCGCAAGCCCCAACGGGGCGCAGTAAGGCTCTTGGCAGTCCCAAAGAATCAGAAATTGATATTTTCTTTTTCTCGCCTGCCCAGTTTGCAAAAAAGTTTTCCGGGCGTAAGGTATCGTGTCGCCCTGGAGAGGTTGCACTGGTAAGCTGCTAGGCTTGTAAT
>JAAZIZ010000048.1 GCA_012800565.1 Lentisphaerota bacterium | reverse complement strand
TCCGGGCAAAATAAATAAACATCTGTTTTCTCCTTGACTAAAACATGCAGAACTTACATGCAAACGGAATCTCACACTATTTTTCTCTGCTCCGGAACCAGGTTCAGCCGCAAGAATTCCGGAGGGCAGCGGAAGCGCCTCCTGGCCAATCCAAAGCCTGATTCACCCACTCCCCGGCTGATATGGCAGAGCGTGCCGTCAGAACGTTGCCGCCAGCCGGAGACGAATTGCCGACCGTACATTGATGAGGTGTAGATTGGCCCCCAGAACGGCAAGCAGAACTGCCCGCCGTGGGTATGACCACACAGGCACAACTGGCCGATGAACTGATCGCCCGCCTCGGCAAAAGTGTCAGGACTGTGTGCCAGGCTGATTACCAGGCGCCCGGAATCTTTCCAGGCGGCACAGCCAGACCACTCCGGGCGCCCGAAACGGCAGTCATCGAGGCCATAAAAAATCGGCCCTGCCGGCGGAACCAATGCGGCATTGATCAAACACTGAAAACCGCACTCACCATAAATCCTGGTCCAGAATGTTGGGCTGTGCCAGTCGGCTACACTCTCGCGGTTGCCCAACACTGCTATTTTGCCGCACTGGGCGGGCAGGGTGCTCAACCACTCGCAGGCAGGTCCGACATATTCCAAAAAAGAGATCAGATCACCGGCAAACAACAGCCAGTCAGGAGTATCACGCTGTAAATTGTCTTTCAGAGTCTGCAACCGGGCTGTGTTCCGCACCGGCCAATGCAAATCGCTGAACAACAGCAGGCTGGTCGGCTGCTCCAGTCCAGGAAGCGACAGGGTCAGGCTGTGTTCCCGGAGGTCAGAATTGCAAGCGATTCTCCCCGGCAGGACGACTCGCTGCCACAGGTTACTGGTTTTGCGGGGTGGTACGTACATTCAGTGAACCTGGAGTAGCATCCAACCATTGACGCAAGGCTTCATAAACCACCACCGCAGCACAATTGCCCACGTTGATGGAATTCTTCTGTCCTAAAACCGGCAGACTGACAAAAAAATCACACTGTGCCAGAGTGCTCTCGCACAGTCCCAGAGCCTCATTGCCCAGCACAAAAGCTGCCGGGAAGCGGAAAGCGGTCTCCCAGTAGTAACTGGCGTTGCTGGCAGTCTCAATTCCGTAGATGGTATAGCCAGCGGCACGCAATGCAGTTAGCGCACTGGCAGCATCTGCGACTGACTGACAGGGTACTGTTTGCTCACAACCCCGGGCAGTCTTGAGCAGTTTGCTGTGCGGAGGGCAGGGGGTATAGCCGCAGGCATAAATCTTCTCCACCCGGGTAGCTTCCGCAATGCGAAAAATATTGCCCACGTTGTGGGCGCTGCGCAGAAAATCCAGCACCAATACCAGTGGCAGCTGCATGACACTGCGCGGTGCCTCGCGATCTCCTTGCTGGATTATGGGCTGGTTCATGACAGTGAATCTTTAGCGCCGGGGACCGCTGCGGCGAATCCGGGCTCCGCTGGAAGAACGGTTGCGAGCCTTCGATTGACTCCGGCCGCGGCGGTTGCTTTGGCGTGGCGTGGCCGGCTGGCCGCTGCTCTTGGGCATCACCAGCATCTGGGCTTCAGGCTGAGTAATGGGCAGCGCTCGCCCGATATAGCTCTCAATGTCCGGAATCACAAAAGCACAATCTTCACCGGCAAAGCTGATGGCCCGCCCGCGCTGGCCCGCCCGGGCAGTGCGTCCTACCCGATGCACATAGTCCTCAGCTTCATAAGGGAGGTCGTAATTGAAAACGTGGGTTACGTCATCAATGTGGATACCGCGCCCGGCAACATCCGTGGCGACAATCACCTGGATGGCACCCGAACGGAAGCCCTCCAGGATGCGCAGGCGCTTTTTCTGGTCAACATCACCGGAAAGCATCTCACTGGCAATGCCAAAGCGCTGCAGCTTATAATGCAATTCCTCGACATCGCGTTTGCGGTTGCGGAAAATCAGCACCCGGTGACAGTCTTCATTTTTCAGCAGCCAGAGCATAATCGGCAGCTTCTCCTGGCTGGTGCAGGCAAACACCGTCTCGTCAATGCCTTCTGCAACCACTTGCTCGGTATCTACCTCCAAAATTGCCGGCGAGGGGCGCATCCAGCGGGCGGACAGATTCAAGATGTCCGGGGTAAGGGTAGCGCTGAACAGCATGGTCTGCCGCTCAGCCGGTTTCGGCGTATAGCTGATAATCTGTTTGACGTCAGGGATAAATCCCATGTCCAGCATCCGGTCCGCCTCGTCGATGACGAGCACCTGCAGAGACGACAGATCAAGGACATTCTGCCGCAAATAATCCAGCAGCCGCCCCGGAGTGGCCACCACTAGATCGCAACCGGAGGTCAGCAGCTGACGCTGACGTGCGTAATCCATCCCGCCATAGACGGCCACAATGCGCAAATCCGTATAAATGCTCAGCAATTCGGCATCCTTGGCGATTTGAATGGCCAGCTCACGGGTTGGTGCCAGGACCAGTGCGAACGGGCTGTTCCGCTTGCGTTTGGCTGTGCTCTGCAAATAGGCCTGGATGGTGGCAATGAGAAAAACTGCCGTCTTGCCGGTGCCGGTCTGGGCTTTGCCGGACAGGTCCTGCCCATCCAGAGCCGGCTGCAAGGCCAAGGCCTGGATGGGAGTGCATTTCTCAAACTGCAAATCTTCCAGCACTGCGCGCATGATCCGTCTGTCCAGCAGAAAATCCTGGAAGTAGGTCGCGCTGCTGTCTGTACGCACAACTTCTGGTATCTGCCAGTCAGCGATCTTTTTCTTGCTGGAGAGGTCTATCTGACCGGACATTGATGCGTCGTAGTCTTCAAAGCTGACCGAGCCCGCTGCGGGCTGATCGGAATGGTCCGGTTTAGCTGCCGGAGCAGAAGACTTGCGCCGGCGCCGGGACCGCGTGCTGTTCTGGTTGGTCTCGCGCGATGCAACGCTGTCCAGGCGGGGAGAAGTGCTTGTCTTGGCAGTGGCAGAGCGGGTAGATGGAGTCGCAGCCGCATTCTTAGAGGCTGGTATTGAAGTGGCTGTCTTGGCGGGAGCCGGCCTGAAAATCTGTTTAAGCTTGGCCGCAAGCCGGGAAAAGAGACGTGAATGCAAAATAATTACTCCTGTAATAATACAACTGTATCAAATTTTTCGTTCGCTATGAACATGACAATAATATACTCTGTGCATAAAAAAAAACAACTGCATGACCTGGCCGCCCCGGAAGCGCAGTTCTTGCTGGGTACTGGAGTGATTCAGCAGAGGCAAACAACCCGCCCCGGGGCTGTAATTGTAGGGCGAATGATATTGTCGGCAGCATTGATTCAGGCGCTTGAGCGAGACCTCTCCGGTTCTGGGAGGATTTTTCCATCCCGGGCTTGATAATGTCAGGAGCTTGGTTATTATATAACTAAAGACAAAGACAGAATGCTATTCTGCCGGTGCCGGTTTTTCTCAGTGCGGAGGTTCCATCCGCCCCGTCTTGGCAGGAGTGCCTGTCGGGCTTGTCTCCACAAGCATTCGTGAGAATCAGACCATTGCCACCCAGGCTATGCAGTCCGGAACAGCGCTTGTTGCTACGTTTATGTGGATCGGTTTGCTCAGATGACGGGAAAAGGACAACAGACATCATGCGAAAGCATTGCAAGCGCCTGACCAACGAACCGGTCAGTCTGTGGCAGGACCACCACCTGGCAACAGAATTTCGCCAGGAGATGGAAAAACGCAGCCGCTTTTGTGCTGAGTGGCGGAGTAAATTCCTGAAAGGAAAGGATTTGCTTGAATTTGCCAACTGGCATGAATTCTTTGGTCTGCATCGTATGGCCGGAGGAGATTGGTACTTCCGGGAGTGGCTGCCGCAGGCAGTCAGCGTCGCCCTGATTGGAGAATTTTCCGCCTGGCAACGGGACCAGCGCTATGAATTGCAACCGGCTGCCGACGGCTGCTGGTACGGCTATTTCCCCCCTGAGGCATTTCAACATGGCCAGCAGTACCAGCTGAAAGTCCATTGGCCAGGCGGAGAGGGCTGGCGACTGCCCAGCTGCGCTACCCGAACTGTCCGGGCTGGAAACGCCGCCGGGGGAATGGTGTTCAATGCCCAGGTATGGGAGCCGGAAGCATATCACTGGCAGCACGAATACCCCGGAACAGATGCCCCGCTGCTGATCTATGAAGCCCATATCGGTATGGCCCAAGTGGAAGAACGCGTGGGGACATTCCGGGAATTCAAAGACAAAATCCTGCCGCGCATCGCCGAAACCGGTTATACTTGCCTGCAGCTGATGGCAATCGCCCAGCATCCCTATTATGCATCGTTCGGGTACCAGGTCGCTAATTTCTACGCCCCCTGCGATCTGTTCGGTACTCCGGAG
>JAAZIZ010000002.1 GCA_012800565.1 Lentisphaerota bacterium | reverse complement strand
GGCGAACTTCGCTGAAAGCAAGGCTGGCGAATGGGTCGTGACTATCAATGATGGCTTCACCATCACCGGCAATGATGATGGCAACTACAACCTGACGCCTGCCGCTGACATCAAGGCCAAAATCACGCCCAAGCCGATTACAGTCGGTTTCACGGCGGAGGACAAGGAGTACGATGGCACCACCGTTGCGACCGTCCGTGACTTCGCTTTCTCGGGCCTGGTCGGCAACGACAACCTGGCAATGGCGGCCGTTACGGCCAGCTTCGCTGACAGCGAACCCGGCACATGGCTTGTGACCATCAATGACTATACCATCACCGGCAATGACGATGACAACTACGCAATCGCTTTTGCCGCTGACGTCGAGGCTGAAATCCGGCATAATGTCCAAGACATCCCCGTCGGCTGGAGCATGCTGGTTATGCGCCTCGACAACCTGACTGCCGAATCAGTCGTCGCCTGGGCTGACTTAAGCGTGATGGCGTTCAAGGATTCAACGCTGCAAATCCAGCGGGGGACTCCCGGCTACGGTGAATCCTTCTGGGTCTTCAACCGCAACCAAGATGTCGTTTCCCTGCATGGCCTGAAGCGCTTTGACCAGCCGGCCTGGGAGCCGCCATTCATTGACAACGCCTGGATCATGACTGGCCCGCCGGCAGAAGACTATGTCGTGCCTGAAGGCGTGCAGGTATGGGTCTGGGATGGCAACGCTTTCATCCTGATCCCGCCTGGCGAGAAATTGCCGGCGGGCAGCGCAGCCTGGTTCTGGCAGTAAGACAGCGGCGCGGCAATCGCCGCCGTCCGTGGTACACCCGTGCCGGTGCGCAGAAAATGGCACGGGCCGAAGCGGGCACGGGTTGAAAGCCCGTGCCCGCTTTTCATCTCCACCACGCCCAGGGCGGCGCATACCGGGGGCAGGATAGTGCCGCGCCTCCGGCGCGGGGGATGGTATGGGACGTATGGGACGCATGAGACGTATGGATGGGACAATGGGACAATGGGAAAGGCGGGGCACGACCTGCAGGTTACCCATGGCGTAAGGGCATATGGAGCGCGGCAGCTTGCTGCCGCTTTCAGCGCGGCAGCTTGCTCCCGCACCTCTCCTGCACACTGCACTTTCACATTATACTCCAGAACGCGCCTCCTGCAGACACAAGTGGCAGCAGAAATAAGGCGAAAAAGTTTTCTGCCACCATTACAGCCTCAATCCTGCAAAGTGACATAAACAGGGCGTAAGGGCACGTGGAGTGCAACGGCTTGCCGCCGCTTCCCCAGCGGGAGAAGAGTTCCCGCAGGGCCCCGTCAGACATTTGCCTTTCAAAGCGTTGGTCATAAATATGCCCAGCTGACGCATTACGACCGATTATGCCGGCAAAGCTGTTTTGCCTCGTCCAGACAGGAATATCCTGATTTTGCGGTTATATTAAAAAACCGCCTTTGCTGCTCCGCCTGGAGACAGCAGGGCAGAGCGTAATGAGTGCGCCTCTTCGAGGCGCACTTTTTTGGGGGGGGCTCAGCGCCAATGCAACCCGCACGGTGCAAGGCTTTAATCCAGGCAACATGCATGTGCTCCCCCCTGTTTCTTTCATTACATTCCAATTGGGCAGGATTTACTTCCTGAACAGGGCAATTATCACTTTTAGACAAGGGCACTGATTATGGCTAAGAAAGCAGCGCAATATCCGCATGGCGACCGCACCTGGTGGCAGGAAGCGCGTTTCGGGATGTTTATTCACTGGGGTCTGTATTCTGTTTTAGGCCGGCATGAGTGGGTGCAGAACCGCGAGTCCATCCCCCCTGAAGTTTATGAGAAATACCAGGAGTTCTTCGAGCCGGATTTGTTTAACCCGCAGGAGTGGGCCCGCATGGCCAAAAATGCCGGGATGAAATACCTGGTCATCACCGCCAAGCATCACGAAGGCTTCTGCATGTTCGACTCCAAGTACACCGACTACAAAGCCCGGCGTGACTATATCCGCGAGGTCGTGGATGCATATCGGGCAGAAGGCTTGCGGGTGGGCTTCTACTACTCGCTGCTTGACTGGCACCATCCGCAATTCCGCATCGACTGCTTCCATCCCCTGTATGTCAAACCCGGCTGGGAGCAGCTCAACCAGCAGCGCGACCAGAAGAAATACACCGAATACATGCGCCAGCAGGTACGGGAGCTGCTGACCAACTACGGTAAGATCGACATCCTCTGGTTCGATTTCTCATACCCGAGCAAGGATGGCACCGGCAAGGGCCGCGAGGATTGGGAATCGGAGAAGCTGCTCAAGCTGATTCGCTCCCTCCAGCCGGATATCCTGCTGGATGACCGAATGGACCTGCCCGGGGCCGGCGATTTCCAGTCGCCGGAGCAGTATGTCCCAGCCCGGGGCATCCGGGATGAGAATGGCGCTCTGCTGCCTTGGGAAGGCTGCCAGACTTTCTCCGGTTCCTGGGGCTACCACCGCGATGAACAGACCTGGAAGACCCCGCATGATCTGATCACCATGCTGGTCAACCACGTCAGCCGGGGCGGAAATCTGCTGCTGAATGTCGGTCCTACCGCACGCGGCTATTTCGATCAGCGGGCGCAGGCCTCCCTGGAGGCCATCGGTGCCTGGATGAAGTTCCATTCGCCATCGATCTACGGCTGCACGATTGCACCCGAGGAATACCCTGAGCCGGAGCATTGCCGCTACACCTACAACCCGGTAACCGGGCGTCTGTTCCTGCATCTGTACTCCTGGCCCCAGAAATTCCTGCACCTGCCCCAATTGGCGGGCAAGGTCAAATTCGCCCGTTTCCTGCATGATGGCAGCGAGATTCTGCGTAAGGAACCGGTAGCCCTGCCGCACGGACACATGAACGCGGCGGTCGGCAGCGATGTCCTGACTTTGATTCTGCCGCCGGTGGCTCCCAAGGTTGAAGTCCCGGTAATCGAAATTTTCCTGAATTAAGGGGCTGTTCTGCCACAGCCCATCCCCACTGTTATTGATGCAAACTGATGCTGATTGAAGAAGAACTGATTGCCGGCATTGCGGCAGGAGAGCTGGAGGCTTTCGCCGCCTTGGACAAACGCGGGATATTCTGTGCCGATCATGAATCCGCCCGCGATCTGGCAGAACGGCTGCAGCTGCTCAATCAGCGTACGGCTGAGATGAACCGCACCCTGGCGGACGGCGGCGCCTACACAATTGAGGGCATCACCGTCTGTCAGGACGAACAAATTCCGCCGGAGCTGTTCCAGGAAGGTCACGCCATCACAGCAGAGCTGTTCCACTTCCAGGTAGATTGGGTACAGGGCTTTTTCATTGATCCGCATTTCAGTATGTTCTTTGGCGGCGGGGCATTCTGCTTCTTTCCCGATTTTTTTGCCTTGTTTATCATCCGCAGGAGTTTCCGTGATCGGCAGCGCTGGCTGTTCTACCAGCGCCGGGAATTGCTGGCCCATGAGCTCTGCCATGTGGCCAGACTCAGCTTCGAAGCCAGGATGTTTGAAGAAATCTGCGCCTATCAAACTGCTTTCACCCGCTTCCGCCGCTATTTCGGGGGAATTTTCCAACGCCCGCGCGATTCATTCCTGTTCCTGGGAGTCACCGCTCTGCTGTTCGCCAGCCAGCTCTGCCAGACTTTCATCTGGCCGGCACTACCCGGGTGGTTCTTCTGGCTGCTCTTCGCTCTGACTATCGGCTGGCTGTTCCTGCGCCAAAAACATCTGATGGACATCTTCGGGCAGGCCAGACAACACTTGGGCTGGCTTTTTCCGGAAGAACATTGCCTGGCAGTGCTGTGCCGCTGCAGCGATCGTGATATCCTGGACCTCAGCCAGCTGCCGGACCAGGATGCCGCTTTTACCTGGCTGCAGCGCCGCTGCAGCGATACCTGGCGCTGGAAAGTGAACACCCTGCGCTTCTGCAGTTTTGCGGCCAGCACCACCAACGAGGCCAAGAATACTGCTGTACCAGATTCACAATAGAAATTAAACTCAAGCAAATGAAGGAACTGATGATGAAACGATTTCTTACCCTGACCCTGCTGCTGTTTTCACTGGTCCTGTCGGCCGAAGAATTCAAATGCGACTTCACCCCGACCGGCTGGAAAGCCGAGGACTGGATTCTGATCAAGAGCCCGCGCTGGGAACATTTCGGCAACTGGAACCAAGCGGAAGACCACATCGCCAATCAGGTACCGGAAGGTGCCAGCGAAGCTGAGATGCTGAGCAAGAAAGCGGCCGAGACTTACACTTCCATGCTGTGGGGGCAAAAAATCAGCGCCCGGAAGAAAGTGGTGCTCAAGTCTGAGATGTCGTTTGATCACCGCATGGCACCTCTGCTGGTCATTGCCCCGGAATATGGTCATGATGCGAAAGGGCGTCCGGAATACCGTCAACATTGGGAAATAGTCCTGTATGACCAGGGCCTGAATGTCTGGCATCACAATATGAAAGACGACAAGCCCACCTGGTACAAAGCCGGCTATCTGAAAGCAAGTTATCCGGCCAAGGAGAAACTGCAGCTGGTGGTGACCATCACTTTCCCCGGCGGCGAGCGCCACCCGATTATCGAAGTCGAGTGCAACGGCCAGAGCTTCGGTTACTCCGAAATTGCACTCCCCAAGGAATTCTATGTCGGCTTGACCGGCTGCGAAGGCATCAACCGGTTTTATAATTTTTCCGTCAGCTATTGACCAGCCATATTGCTTCAGGAGCAGATAATGGATTTGAAGCTTTTTTGCATGACTTTCGGGATTGTCTTCCTGGCAGAACTGGGCGACAAGACACAGTTGACTGCTCTGGCTCTGAGTTCAGGCAAGCCTACCTGCTGGATTTCGGTCTTCCTGGGCTCCAGCCTGGCCTTGGTCTGCACCTCGGCCATCGCTGCGGTAGGGGGGAGCGTGATCGCCCGCTATATCCCGGCCAAATACCTGATTGCAACGGCAGCAATCTTTTTTATTATCATGGGCTGCTGCATGCTGATCAACCTGGCCTGCAAATGTTCATCGCCGCCAGCCGCCTGAGCGGGAGAGAAACAGTTGTTCACTCTCAATCCAGTCAGCCGGAAACGCTGGCAGCGTTTCCGCAGCCTGCGCCGGGCCTGGTATTCGCTGTGCCTGCTGCTGGCACTCTATGTGCTCAGCCTGGGCGCAGAACTGCTCTGCAACGGCCGTCCGCTGCTGCTGCGCCATCAAGGCCGCTGGTACTTCCCGTTCTGCCGCTTTTATCCCCAGAGTACCTTTATCCCCGGCGGGCCCGACACCAGAACCAATTACCGCCGCCTGGAGCAGGACCAGGCTTTCCGGGCGCAGGGCTCCTGGATGCTTTGGGCACCAGTGGCCAACGATCCGCTGGCCATTGTCCCGATCGAGGAACTGCAGGAACACCTGCGCAGCAGATGCCGCTTGAGCAGCATCCCGCAGCTCGGCGGCATCAGCGTCAACGCCGAACTGGTCATCACCCGTTATATCGGCATGGAGGCTTTCTACCCCGGCAACGCACCTGCCGGGCGCGGAAAAAAGCTGACGGAATTCTGGGAATTGCCGCCGGCCCTGCTCGACACCCTGCAGCAGCGCCTGCAGCTGACGCAGGCATTCCCAGCCGAGAGCTATTATTGCCCCGGGCTGCCTGGCCATCCGGAGGTTCAGATCACGCTTCCTGCCAGCGCAGCCCGGTCGGTTCCGCCACGGCTGCTGCGCCTGACCATCAGCGGTCTGCAGGGACCCGACCTGCCGGAGCTGGTCTGGGACTTCGACCCCGGGGCCACTCTGCCGCGCAACCATCGCGAGAGTTATAAGTCTTTGCCGGAGGAGCTACAGGAGCTCATTACTGCGAACCGACAGCGTCTGTCTGCTGGCGAGTCTGTTTCGCCCCAGGAAGTTATGTACCAAGGCCGGAAGATGCTGCTGAGCTGTGAACAGGAGTCCGTACGCTTCCCGTTTCGCCCAGTTGCCGGTCATTGGCTGGGGCTTGATGATGCCGGCCGTGATGTCTTCGCCCGAATTCTGTACGGTCTGCGTTCTTCGCTGAGTTTCGGGCTGATTCTGGTCATCTGCGCCATGACTGTCGGCACGGCAGTCGGGATGCTGCAGGGATATCTGGGTGGCTGGGTGGATATCCTGGGGCAGCGGATGATTGAAATCTGGAGTGCGCTGCCGTTCCTGTATATCATGATTTTGATGGGTTCTATTTATGGCCCGAGCTTCCAGTTGCTGATCTTCTGCTACGCGCTGTTCAACTGGATTGGCATATCATATTATATGCGGGCTGAGATGCTCCGCCTGCGCCAGCAGCCCTTTGTGGAGGCCGCGCGCTGCCTGGGCCTGCCGGGCTGGAAAATCGCTCTGCGGCATATCCTTCCCAACAGCCTGGTGCCGCTGATTACCTTCTTCCCGTTCTCGCTGGTCGGTGCCATCGGTTCATTGGCGGCTCTGGACTATCTCGGCTTCGGTCTGCCGCCGCCGACCCCCAGTCTGGGGCAGTTGCTGCAGCAGGCCCAGAATCAGCGCTGGGCCTGGTGGCTGATTCTGTATCCTTCGCTGACCTTGTTCACGGTGATGCTGCTGGGGGTCTTCGTGGGTGAAGGACTGCGCAACGCTTTCGACCCGCGGCGGCAGAGCCGCCTGCAGTAGCAGCCTCCCTCTGCCTCCTCCTCCCGC
>JAAZIZ010000047.1 GCA_012800565.1 Lentisphaerota bacterium | reverse complement strand
GTGCTGTGAACCCCCGGTTAACCTCTGTACTGCGCCTCTGGCGCATACCGGAATTCCATAATTATGAACTTGGTCCATGATAAGGAATGAATCCCTATGACAAAGACCGCCACAGTGCTGGTAATCGGAGCGCACTTTGAAGAGGTTGAAGCGGAATTCCCCAATATCTGTGCGTTGCTTAGCGCCGCCTCCTGCCGGGTAGTGATTCTCAATCCCATTGGCGGCTGGAATTGGACCAGTGTGCGCGAGATGGGGCCGGATGCGCGTGAGAACCTGCTTGCCGCCTCGTCAGCAGCGGCTGCCTGCCTGGGATGCGAGAAGGTGGTCTGGGATTATCCTGTTTCAGCTACGGCCGGGGTCCAGGATGAAATCTGTCAGCGTCTCGCGGATTTTATTCTCACGGTACAGCCGGAGATTGTGCTGATGCATTGGCCGGAAGACATTCATCCTGATCACCGGGCGGTGGCCAGATATACCCGGCATGTGCTGGGCTGCGCTCCGAATCTGGTGCCTGATCTGGGGCGGCGTCTGTCGGTAAAGGAGGTATATGCATTTCAGACCGGAGTCATTCAGGCCTATAACTATGTGCCTGATCTGCTGATCAAATGCTCAGAGGAAAGCATGGCCAAAGCCAAACAGGCTTTGGATTGTTTTAAGGGGCAGTTCCCGGCGGATTATGCCTCGACCTGGTGGCAGAATGTGCAGGCCAAAGCGCAGTACTGGCAGATGCTCAGCGGCGATGCTCCGGCGGAGGCGCTGAAATACCTCGGGCCCAACCTGCCGGTTGACGGTCTGTTGTTGAAGAAAATCCTGGGTGAGCGGCTGGTCGGCATCGGTACCGATGCCTGGCTGAGGTGGTCAGCCTTGCAGTACTGACCTGGGACAGAAGTTGCTTTGCAGGAATATAGTCAGGGGGGTGAAGATGCTGAAAGTCTATATCCAGACCGATCTTGAAGGCGTGGCCGGCTTTTGCTTTTTTGAGAACCGCAAGAATCCCAATTTTGAGAATGTCCAGCATCGCCAGAGGATGTACCGGCTTTTAACCAACGAAGTCAATGCTGCGGTCAAAGCTGCTTTTGACAGCGGTGCCGATGAAGTAATAGTCAATGACAATCACGGCTCGGGTTATAACATCATCTTCGAGGACCTGGACCCGCGCTGCCGTATTATCCATGGACGCAACGGCAGCGGGCCGTGCTGGCTTAATCTCCTGGATTCGAGCTTTGCCGCCCTGGTGCTGGTCGGTGCGCATGCTATGGGTGCCACTCCCTGCGCCATCACCCCGCATTCGTTATGGAAAGTGAATGATGGCGATATCTATATGAGCGAAGCCTCAATGGCGGCGGCGGTGGCCGCCGACTGCGGTGTTCCGACGGTGTTTATCAGCGGTGACGATAAAGTCACCTCCGAGGTGTCGGCCAAGATTGCGGGGATTGAGGTGGTCGAGGTCAAACAGTCTTTATCGCCGTATATGGCCTGTTCGCTGATTCCTGCCCGGGCCTGTGAGCTGATCTACCAGGGAGTATGCCGGGGCATCCAGCGGAGGGCGCAGATCGCACCCTATAAAATTCCCGGTCCGGTGACTCTGACCCTGCTGGATTCCGAGGATCATTGTCTGCCTTTTACCGAACTCTGCCCGCCCCAGACCTGTGACAGCATCACTGAGGCATTTTATAAATGTGAAGATGCCATGCCTTGGGACTGCCGCAATACCACCTTGCCGGATGGCTACGTATTCCCGCTGATCTGAGGCCCGTCCGGCTGCTGTCCGTGCTCGCGATTGCCGGCAAAAGGCTGCTGGCGCAGACGGAAATCCGGCAGAAAACTGCCGTCGTCATCGTCCTGCAGGAAGAGTCGCCGGAAGCCCAGACGCATGGCTTCGTCTGCAGCCAGAGCATATTCAGCCGTGCTGACCTTGCGGTCCAGGAACTTGCGGGCATGGCATTCCGGCATGGGAGTAAACTGCCGCATCAAGGACAAGGGCAGGTCGGAGCCGAATTCACGATGCAGCAGATTAAGCACCGTAAGGGTGTCTTGAACTTGTCCGGGCAGGACCAGATGCCGGACCATCACCCCGCAGGAAGCGGTGATTTCGCCACTGCTGTCGAAGGGGCGCAGGAAGCCCTTGCGGTCAACCAGCAGGCGCAGCGCAGACAGCGCGATTTCCGGGTAATCCGGCCGTCCCATACAGCGCTGGGCCAATTCCGGGTCGGCGAATTTATAATCTGGCAGGAAGATATCAATATAGCGGGATTGTTCGGCCAGCATCTCGACCTTGCTGAAACCGGAACTGTTCCAAAGGAACGGCAGTTCATAGCCCTCCTGACGCAGACTCTGGCACAGGAAACGAATATGGGGCCAGAAATGCTCAGGAGTGACGAAATTCAAATTATGCACGCCGCGGCGGGCCAGGTTCCGGCTGCGTTCCAGCAGTTCTTCCGGTGAAAGCAGCTCACCGAGATGTCCCTGGGAGATTTGATGGTTCTGGCAGAAGAAGCAACCGCAGGAGCAGCCTGAAAAGAAAATGGTGCCGGAGCCATTCTGGCCGGAAATACAAGGCTCTTCGCCGAAATGTGCACCGATATGGGCGACCCGGCATTGCCCGCTTTCAGCACAGAAACCGTTTGCACCGGCCAGGCGGTTGCAATGGCATTCACGAGGGCACAGGGTGCAGCACTGATATTGTTGATTATCGAAAGCGAGCATGGGCGTGCCTGAGAACAGCCGGCAGTTCACAACTGCAGAATTGCAAGGCTTGGGCGATATCCTGATCGGTGGCGCCGGGCGGCAGCCCAAGAGTTGCCTTGAGCTCCTGGTAGAAAGCCGGGTTGTGTTCTTGCTGGCGGTATTTTTTCCGCAGCCGGTGGAGTTGCCGGCGCTTGCTCCAGCGGATGAGCTTGCCTGGCCAGTGCCAGGGCAGTGTGCCAGCAGTGATCAGCAGCAGTGCAGACAGCGTCAGCAGCAGAATAGTCTTGTTTGCTCCAGGCTCTGGCAGCGGCTGCGTGGAACTTGCCGGTACAGCTGGCGTGGCCAAAGTGTCCGGAGTTTCGGCCGAGATGTCTGCCGGAGTTTCGACCGGAGCGGTATTCTGCCCCGCGGGTGGATCGCCGGCTGGCATCTTCCAGGGGTCAAGAAAGAAATCGCGGAAGAAGAATTCGCGGGCTTGGGTGGTGCCGTGGCTGCGTCCCGACTCAGCGGCGGTCAGCAGCAGTGACAGTCCCAGGGCACAGATGGTTGCAGTTCGCAGCATAAGTCAGTGGCAGAATTTACGCAAGTCAGCATAGCGCAGGAATTTTCCGCCGAAGATATCCAGTGCGCTGCCGACAGTGAAATCAATGCGTCCCTGTCCGGTTTGCCGGATAGCCTCAATGTCGGCCAGGCTGCGGATGCCACCGGCATAAGTCACCGGCAGGGGACAGTCCTGGGCCAGCAGTTTTACCAGGTCCAGATCGATGCCGCTCTGTTTGCCTTCGACATCAACCGCATGGATCAGAAATTCAGAGCAGAATGCTGAGAGCTGCTGCAAGGTACTGCGTTGCAGCAACAAGGAGGTGTCATTCTGCCAGCGGTTGCAGGCGACCACATATTCGTCGCCGCGGCGGCGGCAGCTCAAATCCAGGACCAACTGGTCGGGAGGAAGCAGGCGGCCTAAAGCCTGCAGACGGGGCAGCGAGAATTCATGTTCCGGGAAAATGTATGACGTGATGATGACCTTGTCTGCTCCGGCTGCCAGCCATTCGCGGGCATTGTCCGCAGTGATGCCGCCGCCGATTTGCAACCCGCCGGGGTAGGCTGCCAGGGCTTCCCGGGCGGCGGATTCATTGCCCGGGCCCAGCATGATGACATGCCCGCCGGATAAACCATCCGCGCGATACAGGCCGGCAAAATAAGCAGGTGACTGGCTGGCTACGAAATTGGTCTGCAGACCCTCATCGCTATCCTGCAGAGAGGAGCCGACAATCTGCTTTACTACGCCGCCATGGAGATCAATGCAGGGTCGAAAACGCATCGTCAGCAACTCCGCCAGTATTGCCGCAGTTTATCATTTCGATTAATGCTCAGCGGAGCAAACTGAGCGATCCGGCTGAGGTACTCAGCGACGCTCTCAGACTCCGCCCAAAAATCGAATTCCCGGGCCGCGATTACTGCTTCAGCGAGGCAGGCGAATTCCAGGAAATTGTTTTCCCGCTGCAGGGGTGCGCATTCAAAAGAGGTCGGTTTGAAAGCGCTGACGTATTGCAGGATTTCATTCTGAGGCGCGTACAGGAAAATTTTAGCGATATGCGGGAATGCGGTTACGAAACCTATTCCTGCAAAGCTGCTCTTCTGCAGATTATCCAGGAAGTTCTGCTTGCTCTGCTGGCAGCGTGACCATTCATAGCGTTCCGGCGTAGCACGGCCGGTAATACTGCAGAAATAAACTTTGAATACCGACTGAGCATCGGTTTTGCGGAGGATTTGGCAGTCCTCAACCAGAGCATGGTAGCTGTTGCAAGGAGAAATTTTCATTTTTACGACTCGTCCAATCTGGTTGGGTGAAAAAAAGAATCACTATCATGTACTGCTGCATGGTGAAAACAGAAAAGCCCCATCAGTGCACGAATGCGCCGGTGGGGCTTTTGAGTCGCAGGACGAGAATTATTTCTTCGCGTCTTCGACGGCTTTCTCGGCGTCCTCGACGGCAGCAGCAGCGTCTTTCTCAGCCGATTTCAAGGCATCACCAAACTTCTCAGAGGTGGTCTTCTTCTTGCAGCCGACAACGGCAAAAATCATGGCCACAGCAACCAGCAGGTACAGATACATCTTCATTGCTTTTATTCCTTTCAGTTTTAAGCCTTGCCCGGAATCAGTTCCGGTGCGCGGGCTAATATAACATCACATTATTGGCCTTCAAGTGCAATTCAATCATTTCCAGGCGTAACCGTGGAGCCGTTTTCAGATTTTTCGTCAGCTGGTGATGTCTCCTGGGCAGCGTCCTCCTGATTTTCTTCCTGGTCATCCTGGTCACGGTTGGCTTGTGAGAACTCTTCCAAGTGAGCCGCGAATTGGGCTTCGCGGGCAGCAAAATCGGCCTCTTCATCAGCTTTGGCCTGGTTGGCAGCGATTTCCTCGTCGCTGAGTTCATCGACTATGGTTGCGGTGGCGACTTGGTCGTCCTCGGCCAGGCGCATCACAATCACGCCATAAGCGGAGCGACCGGTCTGGCGCACATCTTCGACCCGCAAGCGCACTGTCAAGCCCTGTACCGACATCAGGATCAGTTCCTGCTGGCTGTCAGCCGGGACCAGCATTGAGGCCACCAGCCGGTCGCCCTCGCGCAACTTCATGCTCACCACACCTTTGCCGCCACGACGGGTGCGGCGATAACGGCGGTTCGAGGAACCACTTCCGTTTTGGGCGTTGTCGCTGTTGCTGTCATCTGTATCGGCGGGTTCATCGCTGTCCTGGCCGTTGGTGGAATCATCGCTATCCTGGTCAGCAGGTTCCCCTGGTACGGGCCCGGCATAGCCGATCGGAGTGCGCTTACCCATGCCATTGGCTGAGATCACCAGCACCTCATCATCGGGATTGCTGATTACCGACATGGAAACGATTTCCGAGACCAGGTTGCCCTCGCTGTCACGCAGATTCATCCCGCGCACTCCTGCGGTGGCACGTCCGGTACTGCGGACATCTCGTTCATTGAAACGGCAGGCCATGCCATTGGCGGCGGAGAGCAAAATATCCTGGGTGCCGTCAGTCAGCTGTACATCGATCAGGTCATCATTCTCATCAAGGTTGATGGCGATAATGCCGCGTTTGCGCAGATGCCGGAAAGCCTGCAGGGCGGTTTTCTTGATGATACCGTTGCGAGTTGCCATGATTACATAACGTTCCGGGTCATCCACAGTGGCAACCGGGATCATGGCGCGGATTTTTTCGCCTTCGGTCAGCTCCAGCAGGTTTACCAATGCCTTGCCGGCGCTGTCCTTGGCACTGTCTGGAATCTCATAGGCTTTCAGGTTGTACATCAGGCCCTTGTTGGTAAAGAACAGTATCCGGTCATGGGTGCAACAGGTCAAGAGAATATTGACGTAGTCATCATCCTTGGTACGGATGCCTCTGAAGCCTTTGCCGCCACGGTTCTGAGCTTCATACAAGCTGGCCGAGACGCGCTTGATGTATCCGGAGGCAGTTACGGGGATCACGCAGATTTCACGAGCGAGCAGGTCTTCCGGGTCGATGTCACGTTCTCCGGGGATGATCAACGTCCGCCGCGGGTCTGCGTACTTCGCCTTTACTTCCAGGAGTTCCTCCTTGACGACCTGCATGATATTACTGCGGGAGGAGAGAATTTCCTTCAGGCGGGAAATCTGATTCTGCAATTCGTTGTGTTCATTCTGCAATTCATCAACCGCCAGATTGGTAAGCTGATACAGTCGCATTTCCAGAATGGCTTTGGTCTGGCGTTCGGAGAGCGTGAAGCGCTCCATCAGACGGCGGGAGGCTTCTTCGCGGTTGGAAGATTCACGGATAATCCTGACCACTGCGTCGATGTTGGCCTGAGCAATCATCAGTCCCTGTACAATATGTTCGCGTTCCTCAGCCTTGCGCAGTTCGAAACGGCAACGGCGGGTCACGACTTCCTCGCGGTGGTCGATATACGCTTCCAGGATCTGCTTGAGATTGAGCGTCCGGGGGCGGTTCCGGTCCACAACCAGGAATTGACAGCCGATTACCGTCTCCAAGGGGGTCATCGCGTAGAGCTGGTTAAGGATCACATTGCCAATCACACCGCGCTTGATTTCGATTTCAATTTTGATGCCGGTCCGGGAAGAAGACAGGTCTTCGATGCTGGAAATGCCCTGTATCCGGCCCTCATTGACCAGATCGGCCATCTTCAGTACCATATTTTCTTTATTGACCCCGTAAGGCATTTCGGAGATGATGATTTTTTCCCTGCCGTTTTTCTCTTCCAGGCTGGCCTTGCCGCGGACCCGCACTGAGCCGCGCCCAGTCTCATACAATTTGATGATGGAGCGCAGCCCCTGGATAATGCCACCGGTGGGGAAATCCGGTCCAGGGACATAGCGCATAAGTTCGCGGATGGAGATGCGGGGATTGTCAATAATAGCGACAGTGGCATCAATCACTTCGCCCAGGTTGTGGGGGGGGATGTTGGTGGCCATGCCCACGCCGATGCCCTGGGCACCATTCACCAGAAGATTGGGGAAACGCGCCGGCAGCACGCTGGGTTCAACGTCTTTTTCATCGAAAGTGGGGCGCATATCCACGGTGTCTTTCTCAAGGTCGGCCAGCAGTTCTTCGGCCAGACGTTCCATGCGACATTCGGTGTATCGATAGGCGGCCGCGGCATCACCATCAATGGAACCGAAGTTACCCTGCCCATCAATCAGCGGACAGCGCATGGAAAAATCCTGGGCCATGCGGACCATGGTATCATAGACCGCCGAATCGCCATGCGGGTGGTAGTTGCCGATGACTTCGCCGACTACCTTGGCGCTTTTGGTGTAAGGGCTGCTCTTGCTCAAGCCGCGCTGCCGCATGGCGTAGAGAATGCGGCGGCTGCCGGGCTTCATGCCGTCACGCACATCAGGGATGGCCCGCCCGACATTGGCACTCACGGAATACTGCAGATAGGCAGTATGCATGATGTCCTCAATGGCAATGGGCACATCGTTCTTGCTGATGTCCAAAGGAATGCCGGTGGTATCCTGCTCCTGGGAGTTGTGCTCCTCAGGATCAACTGGAATCTGGGTATTTTCGTCGCTCATGGAATGCTCTCGGTTAGGGTTATTTCAGCAAGACAGGGAACGGGGACTCAGATATCGAGGTCTTTGACAGACTCGGCGTATTTTTCTATATACTGTCGTCTCGGCTCGACCTGTTCGCCCATCAGCAGGACAAACATCTGTTCGGCCTGTACCGCATCGGCCATGGTGACCTTGATCATCTTGCGGCGGGCGGGGTCCATGGTGGTTTCCCAAAGCTGTTCGGGATTCATTTCCCCCAGTCCTTTATAGCGCTGGATATACAGTCCCTGCCGTCCGGCCGCGGTAACGTAGTTGTAAATCTCTTCCAAGGTATTTACAGCTGTAACCTTGTCTTTCTGCAGCAGCTCCATCACCGGCTCCTGGCTATGGAAGAGCTTGCAGCAGTCGATATTAAGGTGCTGGAGTTTTTCCTCCAGCATGATGAAATTCTTGGCTTCAGGGATATTGATTACGTCGATGGCTGAGTGCAGCGGCTTGGGTGGGACAATGGGGTCGCCATTCTCATCCACTTCCAAGGGCACTTCGTCCTCCGGTTCGTCAGGAAGGAGTTCCTCCTCATCAGGCTGATTGTCATCCAGGAGCCCTTGTTCCTCTGCGATGCGGGCTTCGGCCTCCTCCACAATGCGCTCCAGTTCGTCTTTGTCAAAAGCATAGTGCATTGATATCGCCCCGTCAATCTCCCGTACCGCAATCATCGCCACCGGGAAGCGCCCTTGTTGCCTGCGAATTCCGAAGTACTCGGTGGGCAAGATGCCGTAGCGGGGAAGGTTGTTTTTGGCCAGACGCAGAAAATCGCGGATAATCTGGATCAGTTCCGCCACCACATCGGGCGGCAGGAGCTCTTCTGCACCGGGGCGGCGGAAGCTGATATCCTGCAGCCCCAGGCGGAGCAGGATGCCGTCCAGCTGGTCTTCATTTTCAACGTACTGCTCGTGTTTGCGGCGGGTAACCTTGAAAAGCGGGGGCTTGGCGATATAGATATATCCGGCTTCGATCATCGGGCGCATGTGGCGATAGAAGAATGTCAGCAGCAAGGTCCGGATGTGCGAGCCATCGACGTCAGCATCGGTCATGATAATGACCCGGTGATAGCGCGCTTTGCTGATGTCGAATTCCTCGACCCCGATGCCGCAGCCGATGGCCGTGATCAGGGCCCGGATTTCAAGATTGTTGAACATCTTGTCCAGGCGGGCTTTCTCGACGTTGATCAGCTTGCCGCGGATAGGCAGGATAGCCTGGTATTTACTGTCCCGCCCCTGTTTGGCAGAACCGCCGGCAGAATCACCCTCGACGATATACAACTCTGAGCGCGCGGGGTCTTTCTCGGAGCAATCCGAGAGCTTGCCTGGCAGGGCGGTAATGCCCAGAGGCCCCTTGCGCCGGCTCTGTTCCTTGGCCTTGCGTGCGGCTTCACGGGCCCGGGCCGCACCATAAGCTTTCTCTAAAATCAGCTTTGCTTCCTTGGGATGCTCTTCAAAATATGTGCTCAGAGTAGCATAGACGATAGAATCAACGATGCCGCGGATTTCGCCATTGCCGAGCTTGGTCTTGGTCTGACCTTCAAATTGCGGTTCTTTTACCTTGACGCTGACTACCGCGGCCAAGCCTTCGCGTACATCAGTGCCGGCCACCGGTTGCTCGTTTTTGTAGGCCGGCTGATTTTTAGCGTAGTTGTTGATGCTGCGGGTGATGGCCTGCTGGAATCCGGTCAGGTGGGTGCCGCCCTCAATGGTGCTGATATTGTTGGCGTAGCTGTAGATAGTCTCGACATAGAAATCGTTGTACTGCATGGCAATTTCGACTTCCACATCATCGCGAGTGGTCTGGAAGTAAATCACATCATGCAGGGGAGTTTTGACTTTATTCAGATGCTGTACAAATTCTTTCAGCCCACCCTGGAACTT
Organism: Lentisphaerota bacterium; assembly: GCA_012800565.1. GTDB lineage: Bacteria > Verrucomicrobiota > Lentisphaeria > Oligosphaerales > Oligosphaeraceae > JAAZIZ01. The sequence goes on along the minus strand of JAAZIZ010000047.1, from coordinate 2,378 downwards.
GAAGACTTCCTCGCGGGGGTTTTCACCCCGCAGGTCGCTGAGAGTAATGCGGATGCCGGCATTCAGGAAAGCCAATTCCCGCAAACGGTTGGCCAAAATGTCCCATTTGAATTCGCTGATCGAAAAAATCTCCGGATCAGGCAGAAATTTCACCGTGGTTCCGCGTCTGGCACTGGGCCCGACTATGGAGAGCTGTTCAGTGGTATGGCCGCGTTCAAAGCGCATCTGGTACTCTTGCCCATCGCGCTCAATAGTGAGAGCCAGCCACTTCGAGAGGGCATTGACACAAGATACGCCGACGCCGTGCAAGCCGCCTGAGACTTTATAGGCGTTGTGGTCGAATTTGCCGCCGGCATGCAAGATAGTCAGAGCCACTTCACAAGCGGGTTTCTTCTCTATCGGATGCAAGTCGGTGGGGATGCCGCGTCCATCATCCACCACTGTGATGCTGTTGTCAAAATTGATACTGACTGAGATATTGCGGCAGTAGCCGGCCAGGGCTTCGTCGATGCTGTTGTCTACCACTTCGTAGACGAGATGATGCAAGCCACGCTCACCGGTGTCGCCGATATACATGCTGGGACGCTTGCGCACGGCCTCCAGGCCTTCCAGAACCGTGATCTGGTTGGCGTTGTAATCTGAGTCCGGGCTGCCATTGGTCTGGGTCGGCGCTACTGCAGGGCTCTCCGGCAAGACAGCATTGGTGTCAGCAGAGAGGGGATCGGTATTGGACATAAATATTTCCTTGGTCTGGGACGAGGTTAATTCAGTTGCCGCAAACCGCAAAGTCAGTCGGCTTGGGGAATGTATTAATATATAGTATATGCAGGATTTTACCAGTATTTTCCGCAATAAAAGGGAGTTTTTTGCCGTTTTTTTTGCGACTGGCAACTGTTCGTGCAGCAGTTTGGGCCTGCCCGGGGCAAGCCCGGAATGGCCATAGTCTGGCTGCGGTACCGCTCAGCCTAAGTCATTCTTCCAGAGTCAGGCTCTGGAGATGAAATTTCGGCAGAATATTCTTATCCCGGTTCGGGTATTTTTTTCGCAGCCGGAACTGCAGGCTCAGGGTGCCGGATTTGATTATTTCCGGCGGCAGTGCCAGTCGCAGGGGAATATTTTTGGTGATGCGGCCCTCAAATATCTGACTATACAGAACCGTATCATCGTGAAAGACCTCAAAAACAGCCGTAAATGGTACCGCGAAATTGAGCTGCAGGAGCAGATGCAATGATGGTTCAGCGCTGGGCAGAAGCACCCCCAGGACGGAATTCTCGGTCAAGCGCAGGCCCCTGCCGGAGATGAATAAATCGCTCGGCAACTGCAGGCACGGATATGGTTGCATGGGCTGGAATAGAAGCGTCTCGCCTTTCTGCATAGGCCTGGGCACGAGACCGGGATATTCACGGCTCCAGAATGCATCTGTCTGGCTCCGGATCAGGAACTGCGGTAAATAGCGTATGTATGGGCCTTGTTGGTCATCGTCTTTGGCTGGCGGGAAGATTGACGCCAGGAAGTCATCCTCGTCATTTGCGTTTGATGTCGATGTCGGTGCCTGAGTACAGATGCTTTCATTGAGAAATAGCTGGTAGTTGCCGGCTGGCAGGTCATGCAGACTGGCTTGATAGGAATATGGCTGTCCATGTTCTCTGCCGGCAATCTGCGGTTTGGTCTGCCAGCATTTCCGGTTCTGGAGGTCATAAGCCAGCAGTGATACCATAAAAGTTTTTTCCCGCATATCAACATCTTGTTTGATGGTCAGATTAAGCTTCTCAATTTCATAAGGCTGCGTGAATATCCTGTCACATTCAGGCATTTTGTCGGTATTGTCTGGGCAGAGCAGGAAGTTGCCCAAAGCCAGGGTCTGGGGTCGGGCGGAATGGGACAGGTCGCCGGAACCTTGGACCGCAGGCCGGCTGAACAGCGAGCGGCTCTTGGAAGCCAGGCCGCTTTCCGACAATACGGTCGCATGAATATCAGTTATGGTACACGGCAGAGAATTGAACTCCGTGGCCTGATGGGTATCTCCCGGACGCTTGATCAAGGTCACAATTTCAGGGGTGTACCTCTCGCTGTGATCGCCGGTGATCACAATCAGAGACTGCTCATAGACCCCCAGCTGCTGCAATTTCTGCAGCAGAGACTCCAAAACACGAAACGATGCACGCATCTGTTTTTTGACATCAGTATGGCTGGTGATTTCCAGCTTTTCATTCAAGGTAATGGCGGTGTGTCCGCCCTGGAAGTGAATATATTGGTGACGTCTTGAAGTTGGGACCTAGGGGAAAGAGCTTTACTTTCCACTAGTTTTCGATTTGCTAATCTAAAAATTCTTTTTTTGGGGAATGGCAAGTGGTTTTGGCTCTGGAGGGCTCTGCCCC
>JAAZIZ010000046.1 GCA_012800565.1 Lentisphaerota bacterium | reverse complement strand
TCCAGGCTCGGTCACCGGAGGTTATTATTGTATAGCCCTGCCGGGCTAAGAGGTGCCAGTTGCATTTTCACAACGTGTCATTTAGCACGGGAAAACCAGTCCTCCGGATTCCTGTCCGAGAAAGGCAAAAAACGAGGCTGAAAACGGAGGAAGAAAACGGGAACCAAAGGAAGAAGCGGATTTTTCCCCTTGGGAATCCGCGAAGAAGATTGAAGAAGGGCAAAACCATAAAATATTGCCATCAACTGATACAGGGTATGGCAGATTAAACGCACACTTCGCAATTTGCAAAATTAAATGCACAAAAACCGTGCGTTTAACTTTTCCAGTTGCACAAAAACAGCAAAAGTGCAGAAAAGCAAAATGTTTTGCCAATATGGAATTATATTAATAGTTTTCCTGCTGCCTGAGTTTTTGTCACGACTATGTCTGCTTACGCACAATTTCTGCCTCTGTCGGGTGCAGTCTGTCACTATTCCTGGGGCAGCCGCCGCCACGGCCGCCTGCGGCCATACATCGCAGAATTGCTGAACCGCGATGATGCCGGGCTGCCCTGGGCCGAACTGTGGCTGGGCGCACATCCCGCCAACCCTGCCCAGGTGATTGGCGGGCCAGATGCCGTGACCGGACTGGATATGCTGTGCCAGCAATACCCGGCAGAAATACTGGGAAAGGACGCGAAGCCCCAATTCCCTTTCCTGCTGAAAATCCTCAGTTGCGGGCAGCCATTGTCGATTCAATGTCATCCGGACAGCCGCGATGCCCGCCGCCTGCACCGGGAAAATCCGCAGCTATACTGCGACGCCAATCCCAAGCCGGAAACTTTGGTCGCAGTGACAGAATTCCGGGCCCTGGCCGGTTTCCGGCAGATGCCTGATATAGCCGGGGAGTTAAGCCGGATAACGGCTTTCTCACCGTGGTGGTCTCTCTGGCAGCGTGATTTTTCCCAGGACTGCCGTGGTCTCTGCCAGGCGCTGTTCGCCCTCCCGCAACTGGTGCGCCTGACAATGCTGCAGACCGCCAGCCGGGAAATCCAGACCAGGAGCGAAGACCGCAGCCCGGCCGCTGAGCTCTTCCTCCAGCTCACCACCGCCGCACCGGATGACGCCGGCGCCGCTTTCGCTTTCCTGCTCCAGGAATGGCGCCTGCAGCCAGGACAGGCCCTCCCCCTGCCCCCACGGCAATTGCACGCGCACCTGCATGGCACAGGCATAGAATGCATGGCGCCCTCTGACAATGTGATTCGGGTCGGACTGACCAGCAAGGCGATCGATTTGGACAATTTCTGGCGCTGTGCAGATTTCAGCGCCTCCAGCCTGGAACTCTCCTGCGGGCAGATGCTCTCGCCCGGACGGCAGAGATATCCGGTCCCCGACAGCGACATCGTGCTGGAAATCCTGCACGACGGCGAATTCACCCTGCACCGTCCGTCAGGCGGACCGGGCATCCTGCTCCTGCTCGCCGGCCGGGGAGAACTCTGCCGTCCCGGCGCACCCGCACTGCCGGCGGCCGCCGGCAGCGCCTGGCTCTGCCCGGCGCAATTGGCACAGGGGACATTCCGGGCTCTGATCCAGGGCAGCAAAGCAGTCTGGGCCAGTATCTGAGCATTATAAAATCGTACTAGTGATTTCTCATAGCCTTGCAAGATAAGACAGGAAAACAGAAGACATGGAGTTGAATAAAGAAAAGGATTTCGGGAGTCTGTTCGAAGCGATGGAACGGCAGAGCGTGCGCATTCGCCCAGGCGAGAAAGTCAGCGGCAGAGTCATCATGATTGATGACAAGACGGTCTTTGTCGATCTCGGTGCCCGGGCAGACGGATATCTTGACCGGAATGAATTCGTCGACGAGAAAGGTAACCTCAGCGTCATTGAGGGCGATATCATCGATGCTTTTTGCATGGGCTGGACCGATGACGGCATCAAGCTGCAGCTGAAGATGTCTTCAAGCGGCACCTCCGAACATGAAGCCGACGCCGGCGTCGAGGATGCCTACAATGCCGGCATGCCGATCGAAGGCAAGGTAACCGGTGAACGCAAAGGCGGTTACACGGTACAGATTTCCCGCACCGAGGCTTTCTGTCCCTTTTCCCAAATCGACGGGCGCGGCATTAAAAAGGAACCCGCCGAATATATCGGCAACACCTACTTGTTCAAGATTTCCGAATACAGCGAGGGCGGACGCAATGTGGTGCTGAGCCGCCGGCAGCTGCTGGAACAGGAAGCCGCCAAGAACCGCGAAGCCCTGAAAGCAACCCTGCAGGAGGGCGACATCCGCACCGGACAGGTAGTGAAAATCATGCCTTTCGGAGCTTTCGTGGACCTGGGCGGCGTGGAAGGGATGGTCCATGTCAGCGAAATCAGCCATTCCCGAGTAGAAAAACCGGAAGACATCCTCAGCGTCGGCCAGGAAGTGACCATAAAAATCCTCAAGCTGTCCTGGGGCGACGATGAGAACAAAGAGCGCATTTCCCTGAGCATCAGGCAAGCCGCTGCCGATCCCTGGGAATCCATTCCCGGGTCACCGGAATTCGGGCAAGGCTGCAAACGTCAGGGCAAGGTCGTGCGCATCGCCGATTTCGGGGTGTTCATTGAACTGGCGCCCGGAGTCGACGGGCTGGCCCATATCTCCCAGCTGGGTGTGGAACACCGTGTCGCTCATCCCTCGGAAGTAGTCAAGGAAGGCGACCTGGTGGAGGTCACCATCCTGGGAGTCGACTTGGAGCGGCGGCGCATCGCGCTCTGCCTGGGTGATCCCAAGGAGAAAGACGAAGCCCCGGCACAATTGAGTCTGGAAGAGGAGCAGCAGGCGATTTCTGCTGCAGTCGCCGGGCAGACGGTGCTGGGTGAAGTCGAAAGCCAGAAGCCGTTCGGACTGTTTGTGAAACTGCCCAACGGCCAGACCGGACTGCTGCATATCAGCCAAATCCCGCTGGCAGAAGGCAACAGCATTCCCATCCGCCAGCTGTACCGCCAGTATCCGCTGCATAGTCAGATCGAAGTGGTAGTCCGTGCCGTAGAGGGTAAACGTATCTCCCTGACCCTGCCTGAAACTCTGGAAATGGAGAAAGATCGGGAACGGACGACGCCAATTGAGGTCAAAGACAGCAACGACAGCAGCTTCGGCAGCCTTGGTGATCTGTTCAGCGGCCTGAAGCTCTGATAGCCTGCACCCCAGCGGGGTGTTTTCTGAGACATACAGTGTGAGTACGAGAGAGTTAAGATGAGTGGCAAAAATAAGAAAGAAGGCAAAGCTAATCCGGTATCCCCGGAAAGCCTGCCCGGCTCTGATGCCGAAATGGAACAGGTAGTCCCAAACCAGAACCAGGAAGCTGCAGACAGCAAAGCCTCTGAGACACAGTCCGAATCCCTGCCTGACCCAAGCCCGGAAGAGTTGCTGGCACTGGCCAACGACCGCTATCTGCGCGCCCGTGCTGACTTCGAGAACTACCGCAAACGCATGGCGCGGGAATTTACCGAAGTCCGGGAGAATACCCGGCAGCAGACTGTATCGGAATTTCTCGGCATCTATGACTTTATTCTGCTGGCCATTGAGCACGCCGAAACGGCCGTGGATATGGATGCTATCCGACAGGGACTGCGCATGATCTTTACCGAATTTGAACGGACTTTTGAGAACCTGGACGTGAAGCTGATTGAGACCGTCGGTAAAGATTTCGACCCCAATCTGCATGAAGCCATCTCCCAGGAAGCCAGTGCGGATATCCCCGAGGGAAAAATCATCCGCCAGTGGAAACCGGGATTCACTTTGGGGAACCGGTTGTTGCGCCCGGCCAGCGTGGTGGTCTCCTCCGGGCAGCCCGTTCCGGAGCCAGCGCAGGATGAGACTGCGCCTGAATAAATTCACCCAGGAAAAATCTGATCCATGCTCTCCCGGGCGCTGCCTGCCGGCCGCTGCGCCTCCTCCCCGCAGTTCTTTCTGCCGGCAGAACCCTGGAATGTTTTTCTGACTTAGCATCAAGGATGTTCTAAATATGGCTACCTCAGAAGATTATTACACCATATTGGGCGTGGCCCGCAATGCCAGCAAGGATGATATCAAAAAAGCCTACCGCAAGCTGGCTATGCAATATCACCCTGACCGCAATCCCGGCAATAAGGAAGCGGAAGATAAATTCAAAAGCATCAACGCTGCTTACGAAGTGCTCAGCGACGAGCAGAAGCGCCAGCAGTACGACAACCTGGGACACCAGATGTTCACCCAAGGTGGACGCGGCGGCGGCGGCATGAGTCCGGAAGATATCTTTGCCTCAGTCTTCGGTGGGGATGGCGGGGACTTCTTCAGCAGCTTCTTCGGCGGCGGCAGCAGACGCCGCAAAAGCGGCCCCACCAAAGGTGAAGACCTGCTCTACGAACTGGAAATTGATTTCGAAGACGCGATGTTCGGGGCGGAAAAAAACATTACCATCCCGCGCACCGAGAGCTGCCAGCAATGCCATGGCTCGGGGGCCCAACCAGGCACCAGCCGCAAAACCTGCCCGCAATGCCAGGGCGCAGGACAGGTGTCCATGTCGCAAGGGTTTTTCAGCATCAGCCAGCCCTGCCCCAATTGCCGCGGCAGCGGCAGTATCCTGGAGACGCCCTGCAGTGAATGCCATGGCGCAGGCGTGCTGCGCAAAAGCAAGTCCTTGAAAATCACTATCCCTGCCGGAGTGGACAGCGGACAACGCCTGCGGGTCTCCGGCGAAGGAAATGCCGGACAGCGCGGTGGCCCCAGCGGAGACTTGTTCGTGGCACTGCACGTCCGGCCGCATGAAATTTTTGTCCGTGATGAGCAGGATTTGTACTGTGAGGTGCCGATTCCTTTCACCACTGCGGTACTGGGCGGCGAGATCACCGTCCCGACCATCACCGGCAAAGAGGTCCTCAAAGTTCCGCCCGGGGTTCAAAGCGGCACCAGACTGCGGATGCGCGGCAAGGGTGTGCCTTCTCTCAGTGCCGGCCGCGGCCGTGGCAACCAGTATGTCCGGGTGATTGTCGAGGTGCCAGTCAATCTTGACTCCAACCAGCGCAAAAAACTGCAGGAGTTTGCAGACGCCTGCGATCCTGAGAAAAATCCCTCCACTCACCCGCGACTGCAGGCTTTCCTGAAAAAAGCCCGGAAGTTCTTCCTGTGAGGGTTGCGTCCTGGTGTCCGGGAGCGCCTGCGCTGCTGCGCACCAGATTCATGAGGAATGCCATGCCGGCTATGGCCTTTATCTTATGCCTGATATTGTCTCTGCTCGGACCGTCAGCAAGGGTTCTGGCAGAACCCGAAAGTGCGAACGAGACTATCAATAAATGTCTGCAGGACTTGCGCAGCCCGGACCGCGATATCCGCCGGGCGGCCGCCTTGGTCATCGGCAAATACGACAGCCCGGAAGCCCGGGCGGCGCTGCTGCTCTGCCTGAGCGATCCGGATGCCGATATCCGGCAAAGCGCCCTGGTGTCCCTGACCGAAGAAAGCCGGTCTCTGTCCCTTGAGGTCAGCCAGGCCATTCTGAAACTGCTGGCCGATCCTGATGTGCATATCCGCCGGATTGCTTCCTCATTGCTGGACAATGTGGCCATGAGCCAAGGTCCCGGCCGGAGCTTTACCGTGGTGGACGGCAAACTCGTGCGTAAGCCCAGCGCCGCATTGCTGGACCAAAAGCACCTCGCGGAAGCCCTGAATCGCGCCTTGTCTGATGAAGACCGCTCAGTCCGGCGCAATATCCTGCTCAAGGCGCGCTATTTCCCCGGCCTGCTGCAACCGCAGGCATTGCTGCCTTTTCTCCAGGATGAATCGGCGGAGATCGTGGTTCTGGCTCTGCAGGCTTTAGGTTCGGCGTATGAGGAAGAAGCAGAAGTGCCGCCGGCAATCCGCCCCCTGCTGCAGCATCCCCAGACTGCAGTCCGGCTGGAGTTGCTCAATTACCTGAGTCGAGCGGGCGACCACGGCTTGCCCGGACTGGAAGTTCTGGCAGAAGACCCGCAGGCCGAAGTGCGCCTGGGGGCATTGCGCCATCTGGCCAACACCGGCAACCCGGATTTTTTCCCCAAGCTGCAGCAGGCACTGCTGGATGAAGAACTGCCTGCGGCGTTGCGACTGCCGTTGCTGAATTCCCTGCGTAACTATGGTAAAGACGCACTGCCGGTCTTCCAAGCCACTCTGGACAGCTCAGCGCAATCTCTGCGCTCAGACGCCATGCAACACCTGGCTCTGCAAAGACCAGGAACAGTGCCAATCAGCTTTTTTCTGGATGCTCTGCGGGATTCGCAAGCGGAAGTCCGTCATTTTGCCGGCCAGGCCCTGCTGCAGCAGCAGGAGTCTTTGAGTGACTCGCAAATCCGGGCGCTGCTGCAGGCTCCACATCCCCAGACCCGGGCACTGGCGTTGCGCCTGGCCAGCCAGAATCTGCCTCTGGCGCTGGAGCTGGCTCAGCAGGCATTGCTGGATGAGGATTTGGAAGTGCGCAAAACCGCACTGCAGATCATCAGCTTCCGGCAGGACGAGCAGGCCCTGGAAATACTGCTGCTCAGCCTGGAGGATGAAAATGCGCAAATCCGCGATTGTGCCGCGGTGTTGCTGCTGCCACAGGTTGGAAATCCTCGCGTGGCTGCAGCATTGCAAAAATATCTCCCGCAGTGTGAGGGCGGAGCTTTGAAAATACGCCTGCAACAACTGCTGCAAAAAGCACCGGACCGACCGCCTGCGAATATCCGGCGGACCACCCCCATACGCCAACGTCGCCAGCCGGCAGGACAATAACTGCCGAACCGGCTGGAGACGGAGCTTTCCTGCGCCAGAAATCAGTATTCTGCTGCAGCCAGGATGCTCAGCGCGGATTGAATAGCCGCCGGAGTCGCGGTCACTGTCAACTCCAGCGGAACCTGAGTCGAATCTGCAGGCCGCTGCCATTCCACTGCCAGGACGGCATTTCTCCCCTCGCCGTCGGCTGGTTGGACTACCCAGCGCCGCCAAGGAGCCTCAGGGGTCCGGCTGGATAAAAAATCGCGCCCGGCCAAAGAACTTCTGCTGCAGGAGCCATCCTTGAATTTCAGGACCAGGCCCACCTGCTTCTGCTCCCGGAAAAACGGATACAGAGTAGTGATCAGCAGGCTTACATTCTGCTTTTCGCCTGACAGTTTGAGGGTCACGCTTTTAGGCGGAGGCGAAGCGGGAATGCGGCGCAGTATTATCCGCTGCCCTACCTGCACCGCGCAGCGCAAGTCTCCGGCCTGCCGGCTCTTCCGCGGAAAAAGCGCCCGGCAGGAGAAGACATAGCCGTTGGGCGGAATGGCCATGCTGCCCATTTCGTAGGCTACGCTATGCGACAGACTGCCGGATATCTGCTGTACTGTGTCACCCACCAAGGCGATTTCCTGCCCCCAGATATTGGTCTTGGTCTCCGGGCCGAATGCCGGGGTATAGACGTAGATACCGTTGTTCAGGCGTTCCTGGTCCACATATACCGCCTCAGGGATGCTCCACTCAAAAGATTTCTCCGGCTGAAAAATAAACTTCTCCGTTGTCAGCGCGGCAAAATCCCAGGGCAAGGGAATTTCCGGCGGCGGGGTCGCCCCGGGATGCGCAAATACGTATGGTGCCGAGAGGTCAAAAGTGAGGCCGAAAGTTGACAATGTCTGCTCCGGAAAGCGCTTTTTGAGCACCTCTGCACAGTCGGGCGGCGGTGGTGGCGGAGCGGTATCCCAGGCGACAGGCTTGGTTGCCTGCGGCAGGCGGCTGCTGCGGGCATAGAAGAAATTATCATTGAAAGCGCCGAAATGCTCGTCACTGCGTTGCGGTGCCCGGCTGTTCCACGCGAATTCTGCAGTGCTGGGGAAGCCGGCCTGATGCGAGCGGAAGCTCCAGATGCTGCCAAGGAAATGGGTGACGCCGATACTGCGTCCCGCTGCGAACAAGGCCTGCGCAGCGGCCGGGGTACGGAAAGTCGTAACCCAGATTTTCTTTGCCCCGCGGGAATGCAAGTCATTTAAGTCCACATATTTTCCCCCGGGCGGAAGGCCGTAATTCCAGTACATGATATTGATGTCCGGGTCCAGCTTCTCCACGACATTCGGAAAACCGTTTATCGCCCCCAGCGGATAGCTTCTGGCATTCCGGAACCGCGGCTCTTTGCGATCGACCATCATGTCATGCCAGGCCGCAATTTCAATGCCTTTCTTACGCATGGCCGCACAGACCTTATTGAGAAATTCCGGGTAGAACTCCTCACCTGGACGGCCCAGCTTCTCTTCCAGAAGCAGAGCAGCGTGGTGGAATTCATCAGTACCGACACACAAGTATTTCTGGTTCCCGAATAATTCGGTAAGTTCATCCAGATAATCGAGATAGACCTCCCAGAACCGGGGATGGGACAAGTCCATGGCCAGCTCCTCATCCCAGACCTTTTTGCCGTCGCGCTCGCGCTCCCCTGCCAAGGGGAAAATGCGGGGAGCGCTGCGGAAATGGCCAATGCTGTTGGTGGCCGGAATAATAGTAATGCCACGCGCCTTGGCAAAAGCGATAAAAGCACGTATTTCATCATCCGTCCAGCCGGGCTTGCGGTTGATTTCGGGATGGCGCCGGCACTCTATCCGCCCGCCAACCTCAAAAATAGCATGGTTGTAGCCCAATTCAGCCATCATCGCCAGCTCAAGGTAGATTTTCGTATTGCGCACCGCAGTCACGTCGCCGCCGATTTGAAAAAATGTCCCTCTGAAAGGCGCATCCGGGTAATCGCTGATGCTCAGTTCCGGCAAGGTAGTACGCCCGCCGGGGGAGAACTGCAGCAGCGGTGTATGCATAATGCAGAGCAGCCGTCCGACTGCCCGCAGCATCCCGGGCAGCTCGGCTGCACTCAGGGTAATGCGTCCGGCGGCAATCGTGAGGTGGTAGGCTTCACTGTTTGGGCCAGCCGCAGCGGTCTGCAAGCTCAGCACGCAGGTCGGTTCAACCCCTGCCGCCGCCGGGCTCCAGCCGGCTTTCCCGGCCAGTTCCTCCAGCAGCCAGTCCCGACTGGGGGCAGGCAAACCGAACTGGTCGTCAAGCTGGAACTGCGGTTGTTCGAAGACGACTTCCTGGCCGCTGGCCTGGAACTCCTGGGGTGTGGGAACCAGCCAATATGCAGTCTCCGCCACCAGATCACGCCCGTAAAGGGGCAGAGAAACAGTACTACAGAGCAGGAACGCAAAGAAGATGTTTTTCATGGTATTGTACCTGATTGGTTGTAGATTGCAGTCGCAACGCGACACGAGAACTCAGTTCAAATCCTTGCGGTCGGCATGGTAAGGCGAAGCCCAGGCCACCCGATCGACATTGGACATCACATCATTCATCACCGGTGCCTTGATATTGCGCACATGGCCATCACAAAACACCGTGTTGAACGACTGGGCATGCCGGGCACTGATGCCGGCCGGCGGCTGGTCCGAAAGCCAATTGCTGATCGGACCGATAGCAACGCTGTTCAGATGACCCTTGAAAGAATAATAACGATGCTTGCCTGGATCGGGAAAACCGTAAGAGTCTAAAAACAGCGCCGTCTGAGTAGCGTTTTTCAAAATAGCCTGGTTGTGGCCAAAGCTTTCCAGACGCAGCCAGCCGGCCCAGCTGCTGTTGTAAGGGTCCCCCGCCACCCCGCCGTTGACCGCGTAGCTGTAATGGATAGGACTGGAACCATCCAGCTTGCCGTTCGGATTGCGATCAGAGGGACAGACCAGCTCGGTATTGCGGTTCAAGCTGGTATAACTCAGATAGCGCAAACTGAGGCTGCTCGGCCGTGAAGACAGAAAATACATCCAGCCGTCGCCGATATTCAAATCCGACCCGAACATCACCTCGCCATAGGCATTGAATTTCAGTTTGGGCCGGCGGTTACAGGTGGGTGCGAACCAGGAATCATAGTCATCAGCGTAAAGCATCGAAGCCATGCCAAGCTGCTTCAGGTTCGAACCGCACTTGATCGACTGAGCTTTCCCGCGGGCCTGCGCCAGAGCCGGCAGCAGCATCGAAGCCAGAACTGCAATGATGGCAATCACCACCAGCAGTTCAATCAGGGTGAATTGCATAGACGTTCTTCTCATAATATGCACCTCGCTTAGGGTTGGAAACGGCAGAAAATGTGCTGACAGAACCCAACCGCCGAAATGCCGTACAGCATCAGCGCAGGAAATAACAGAAAATCAACAATATATATAAAATAATTTTATCACTATGCTTTACAAGCAAAGTTTTACCACAAATACATATAAAATTGTCGCAAATATATATAATTTACCACTCTTGCCGGGAAAGCATTCCGGCAAGCTTTCATCTCTTCCAGAATGCCGGCAGGAACAACACCAGCACGGTATACAACTCCAGGCGTCCGGCAATCATAGTGAAAACCAGCAGATATTTGGCTGGTGCATTCAGCCAGGCGTAATGCCCGGCTGGACCGACCGCGCCGAAGCCGGGACCGACATTGCTCAGGCAGGCGAGTGCGGCTCCCAAGGCGGTCTGCAGATCAGCCTGGACCAAAAAGGTCAACGCCACGCCCACGCCCAGGAATACCAGCAGATACAAGAGCACGAAAGCCATGGTCTTGTGGACCAGCGACTGCTCAATACGGTTGCCGCTCAAACGCACATCGCTTAAGGTGCGCGAAAACAGACAGCGCTTGATTTCAGAGTGCACCTGCTTGAAAATCACGATTAACCGTGAGCATTTGATGCCGCCAGAAGTGCTTCCGCCACAACCGCAGGGGAATATTATGCACCAAAGAATCAGCAGCACCGGTGTAACGCCCCACTGCATATAGTCCGAGGTCGCAAAACCGGTAGTGGAAATCAGGCTGGTGACCTGGAAGAAAGCGGTGCGCAGAAATGCTTCCGTGCTCCTGGGAATAGTGCCGTTCAGGCCCGGGATGCCAGCCGGGCAGTGCGCATACAAGAACAGCGCCACCAGCACTGACGCACCACAGGTCAGATAGGCAAAAAAGCGAAATTCCTCATCGGCGAAAAAAAGGAATTTTCTGGTAATGAACACCTTGACGATGAGAGAAAAATTGCAGGCGGAGATGAACATAAAGAATATCACGCTCCACTGCAGGAAAGCGCTCTGGTAATGTCCGATGCTTTTGGCTTTGGTCGAAAAGCCGCCGGTGGAGACCGTGGCAAACGCATGGCAGAGTGCATCAAAGACCTCCATGCCCCCCAGCCAATACACCGCCGTAGCCAAAAAGGTCAGCAGCAGATATACCCCCAGAATCAGGCGCACCGAGCTGAGCAGCCGCGGAGTAAGCTGTTCGCTGTCTGTCTTCAGGCCAGGCACTTCGGCATTGTACAGCTGATTGCCTTTGCCATAATTCATCAGCGGCAGAATCAGCAGTACGAAAAACACAATTCCGACCCCGCCGAACCAGTTCAGCATGCAGCGCCAGTACAGCAGTCCATGCGGCAAACTCTCCAAACCGCCGGAGAGCAGCTGCCCGTTGTTCAAGGTCAGGGTCTCGGCAATCACGCTGGCTCCGGTGGTGGTCAACCCTGATGCAGTCTCGAAAATTGCATCTGCTGGAGTCATGTCAGCGAGGCAATAGAACGGCAGGGCTCCGAAAAGCGAGGCCAGCAGCCATGAGAACGCCACTGCGGCAAACCCCTCCCGGACACCGGTTTTGTATTCTCTTTCACCTCTCCGGCGGCGGGCAAACAGTAATCCCAGCAGGGCTGCTGCCAGGGTCACGCCTGCACAAAAGAAGAATATCTTGCTGCAGCTGGAAGCATCATGCTGCAGCTGCGATACTGCTCCGGCGGAGGCCATCCCGAGGCTGAGAAAAATCAGCAGCAGCGAGATTACATGCACTATGGCGCGATAATTCATCAGAGGTCTCTATCCGAAATACGGCTTGATCTGCTGTTCCGAGGCAGGAGTGACGACTGTCACCACCACATCACCAGCCTGCAGCATGGTACTGCCGACCGGAGTAATCACTTCATTGCCCCGGAAAATCATCGCCAACACCAGCCCTGCCGGCAGACGGCAGTCTTTGATAAGCTTCCCATCCAGCGGCGCATTAGGCTTAATGGTGAATTCAGTGAGATAGGCTTGAAAGGCCTGCAGCCGGGAATCAATACGGATGGTACCTTCCTCCATCAGCCGGAGGACAGTATTGACCGAAACCAAGGTGGAATTAAAGCCGCAGTCGATGACATCCATCGCCGGGACAATGCTGATGTACTCCGGCTTATGAGTCACTGCAATAACTTTGCGGGCCCCCAGACGTTTGGCAATGATGCAGCAAAGGATACCATTCTCATCATCATCCACAGTGCTGACAAAAGTATCGCAGTTGTCAATGCCTGCCTCATTCAGGACATCTTTATCGGTAGCCGAGCCATGCACCACCATCACCCCGGGCGGCATCCTGGTCAGGAACTGCTCCGCGACCTCCGCTGAACTCTCAATCACCCGTACCGCCATGCCGCTTTTCAGGACATCGCGGGCGATGATTTCGCACAACCTGGTCGCGCCGGCGATAATCACCAACTGCTTCTGCAAATCCGTTTCTTCCGAAGCGCTATTGAGAAAATCCTCGACGTAATCCCGGCGCCCCGCGACATAGAGCTTATCGTTCTGGAACAGCACTGTCTCACCGTGCGGGAACATCAGCTGATGGCCGCGCACCAGGGCCGCAAAGCGGATGTTATTGAGAATCTCCACCCCGGACAAATCCTTTATCCGCATTCCCTTAAATGGAGAATTCGGGGCCACTACCGTAGTCACCATGGTAGCATCAGGATTCGAAAAAATCACCCGCTCCAGAACGATCCTGCGGCGCAGTACATCCAGTACCTTGCGGGCGCACTCAGCAGGAGAAGAAAAAGACCGGCCAATGCCGAAGAACTCAGGCGTCAACCCGTCTTTTTCCGAAAATACCTCGAAAGAATACAGCCGGCAGATAGATTTTTTGACCCCGAAATGTCCGGCAATCTGACAGGCCAGGATATTGGCCGCCTGATCGCCGCTGACCGCCAGCAGCATATCAGCGCGCTCAATACCGGCTTTCTTCATAATGTCGATATTGGTGGCATCGCCAGCCAGAGTCATCACATCCAGCTTGTCCCGCAAACGGCTGAAGCCCTCGCGGGAAAAGTCGATAATGGTGATATCATTAGCTGCCGCGCTCAATTTCTCAGCCAGCAGACAGCCGAGTTCGCCGGCACCGATAATAATGATTTTCATAATTTTTATGTGGCAGTAAACCCTCGGCCGTGCCCCGGCCCGCCGATGCTCTTGCTCCCGTTATTAATATAAAGCGAAAGCCAAGTTTTGACAATGCCGGCTGGGCAAGAGCGCGGTTTCAACTTATGGGACGTAGGAATTAATGGGACATAGAGGACGTATGGGACGTAGAGGACGTATGGGACCAATACTCCTAACTTAAAGGCAAAATTCTTTGTCCAGTCGATTGCTCGACCG
>JAAZIZ010000045.1 GCA_012800565.1 Lentisphaerota bacterium | reverse complement strand
CGACGGGGACTGAATGCCCTTACGCCATGGGTAACCTGCACCTGCAGGTCGTGCCCCGTCTTTCCCATTGTCCCATTATCCAATTGTCCCATCCATACGTCTCATACGTCCCATACCATCCCACCGCGCCGGAGGCGCGGCACCTGGGGCGGGGCGTGATATACCCAGGGCAAGCGGCCCGCAGGGACGCGCCGCCCTGGGTTACGAGGCCCCACCAACCACCCAAGCCCTGTTAAGGGCGAGACATAAGCCTGAACTACATACGCCTCCTTTAAAGATTACATTCATCAGTAGATTTCGCACATTACCAAAAGATAATATCTATCGGCAAAAAAGCAATATCATTTCCCAGCCCACCGCATTCCATCCGCCTCAATTCACTTCGTAAACCGTAAGCTGACAGTCGATATTGCCGTTTTTCAGCGGGAATGCAGCCACAGGAGGAATTTTTATCCCCTTGATGCATTGCGGGCTGCCGGCCAGGATGGCACAGCGCCAGCCGCGCAGGCGCTGCACTGTGGTGGCCAGCTCCTGATACAGGCGGTTCTCCGCCTCAAGGCGGATACCATAAGGCGGATTAGTGATCAGGAAGCGGCGAGGCGCATCGCCCTGCAGCTCCCGCAACGGTATTTGCCGGAAACTCAGTCGCACTGCGGCCGATTTGGCGTTAGCCCTGGCGGCCTCCAGAGCGCTCTCATCCAGATCGCAGCCAGTGATAGATGGATGCTGATTGCTGGCCTCGTAGCGCATCTGTCCCCGCAGAGCCGCCATTTCTCTGGCATCTGCAGGGGTGAAGTTGCCCCAGCGTTCGAAGCCGAAGCGGCTGCGCCAGATGCCGGGGGCGATATTGGCGGCCCACAAAGCCGCTTCAATCAGCAGGGTACCAGAGCCGCACATCGGGTCAAGCAACGGCGTTTTGCGGTCCCAGCCGGCCAGCCGGAGCATGGCGGCCGCCAGGGTTTCTTTCAGCGGTGCCTCGCCGCCGGTCACGCGATATCCGCGTTTGAACAATGGCTCGCCGGATAAATCAAGATAGACGGTCGCCTTGCCGCGCCCCCAGTAGACAAAGCAGCGGACATCGGGATCATCCCGGCAGACATCAGGCCGGGAGCCGAAGACATCGCGCAACTTGTCCACGATCGCATCCTTAAGCTTCAAGGCGACGAAATTCGGGTTCTCCCCGCAGCTCTCATGGGCGTAAGCAGCAGTAGCGATAGTCTGGCGTGGAGTAATGAAGTTGTCCCACGGCAAGGCCCGGGCGCCTTCATAGAGGTCACTCAGTTTTTCCGCCGGAAAGCGCCCCAGGACCTGCATCACCCGCTGTCCGATACGGGTCTGCAGGCATGCTCTCCAGCCGTCGCGGCGTTCGCCGAAGAAAGGTATCCCGCCCCGGTTCAGGCGCACTTGGGCGAACCCCAGTTCGCACAATTCATCCCGCAGCACTTCTTCCGTGCCGGGGCCGGCAGTAACATAAAATTCCATCCTTGGGGTCATTTTTTTTTGCCGCGCCTGCGGGTTAATTCCAGTTCGCGTTCATAGAGGCGTCCGCGCTGCATCAATTGCTGGAGCTTTTTCTCCAGTTCCAGCCAGTTTTCTTCACTGGGAACAGTATCGTATTCCCAGTTCTGGGTGCCCTTAGGCAAGAACTGCCATTTAATGTTCCCGGCATGAAAACTGACCCGGACTTCCCGTGGTCCATCTGGATGTTTTTTATCAATCCAGCCAATGGGCCTGCGCATCAGAATCTTCCTTTGATAGCTTTCTTCAACATCTTTTCGATATCACTTTCAGTAAAACGCTCCACCAACTTTCCGGCCAGCCGGCCATCGGCGCTGTAGAACCAGAACTGCGGCAGTGATTTCAGGCCGTTGACTACTGCGGTTTGGTGCTGCAGATCGTTCAGCTGCACCTCCACACATTCCACCTGGCGCTGCTTGTCGCGGCACAGTTTCTTGAGCAGGCTGCCCTGGCGGGATGCGACATCGGTCTGGGTGGAGACAAAATACAACACCGTAGCCTTGCCGGCAACCAGCATGTCCTCCGCTTTGCGGCCGACTTTTTCCGTATCGGCGGATTTCTGCTCCTGGTACTTCTGCCGGAGCAGCATGAACTCGCGCATATCAAATGGTGCGCTGAGCTTATGAATCTGCAGCGGCTGGAAAGACTTGGCCTGGGTTTCACCGGGCAGCAGGAGGGTGAATTTACCATCCTGCATACCTTGCCATGAGGCCTTGAGCGTTTTCTTCTTGTTCTGGCTGGCGATGAAAGTCACGCTGCGAGGTTTCTCCAGGGTGACTGCACTGATCTCTGCCGTCGGGACCTTCAGCGGTTCATCCTGCTCGAAGGTCTGAAAAGAAAGGCGGCCCTTGGCGTCGAGTTCCAGGAACACCCCCTGGTGCACGGCACCTGTTTTCAGGCGCAACTCATCTGCCGACACTGTCAGAGCGGCGAAAAGCAATGTTAGCGTAGCAAGTATCCCCATAATCAACCCCCTATACCAAATGTTGTATGCCGGCAAGTTTCCTGGCTTCCTCTGTGATACGGCTTGGTGTCGCAGCGTTTCTGCCTTTCTTCAGCCTGGCTGAAAAACGGGTCGGCGCCAGCCACAATTGTAAACAGCTCAGGGAGTCTCTCCAGTTCGCCCCTATGCATATTGAAGCCCGCCCGGCCCAAGCCAAGGATGCCGACCTTAATTTTCTTGCCCATTATCTGTCTTTTTTTGCTTGTCCACTGCTTCAGCAGTATCGGCAGCGGCGTTTTTGTCTGCGGGACTGCTGCGGCTGCCGCCTTTAACCTCCGACAAGAACATAATGGCCTTGCCGGCACGTTTAACATAATCTTCCAAACTGAGAATAACAGGGAATCGCCAGGCTTTTCCCGATTTCAAGATGTTTTTTTGTCCGCCCAGCCAGCCTTTGCGCCGGAATCCGACCAGCATGATCAAGGCTATAATAAGCATCGTCAGCCAACAGGCGGCATATCCCCAGCGCCACTTCAGCTCAGGCATGACTGCGAAATTCATGCCATATACCCCGACCGGGAAAGTAAGGGGGATGAAGATGGTCGAGATCACGGTCAGGACTTGCATCACTTCATTCGTGCGAATGCTCAGATTAGAGAGATGGATATCCATCAGGGAACTCACCACGTCGCGGCAGCTGTCGAGGATTTCCAGCTGGAGCAGGCAGTGATCATAGCAATCCCGCAAAAAGGGCACAGTGCCGGGCTGAATGAATCCCAGGTCATCGCGGGCCAGTGACATCACGATCTCCCGCAATGGCCAGAGATGCTGTCGGGTGGTCACGATTTCCCGCTTCAGGCGGTGAATCTCCTGCATCATCCGGCGGTCAGTGTCTTGCAGCACTGCTTCCTCAAGTTCATCGGCATGGCCAGCCAGACACTCCAGCCAAGGGAAATAATTATCAATAACAGCATCAATCAAGGTATAAAGCAGGTAGTCCGGGCCGGATTTTCTGATCTGGCCGTTCTCCTGCCGCAAGCGCAGCAGCACTGGCTGCTGATAATCCTGGGCGCTGTCACTCAGAGTCAACAGGATGTTATTCTGCAAAAAGAAGCTCACTTGCTGGAAGTGGTTCTTCTCGCCGTCCCAACGCGGAATTTTCAGGCAGAGGTACAGGTGGTCCGGGTAGAAATCCAGTTTAGCGCGCTGATTGGGATTCAGGGTATCCTCCAGTGCCAGCGGGTGCAGTCCCAGCGTCTGTCCAAGTTGATGCAGACAGTCGAGGTCCTCCAGCCCGACCAGGTCCAGCCACAACACTGCATCGGGGATATTCGCGGCCAGGGCTGCCAGGGCTGCAGACAATGAGATGTCATCCTGCTCAAACAGCTCGGTGCGGGAATAACGCAACAGCCGCAGCTTAGCCGGCTGGCCGGTGCGTTCCTGTTCCGGTGGATACAATGTCCCAGGCGGCAAACCGGGGACCAATTCCCGCTGTTTTCTGGTCATATTCTCAACCTGTTGCGGCGCGGTCAGACAAATTTATCGAAATAGATGCTATCCTCCGGCATTCCCTTGTCTTTCAGCACCTTGATACATGCATCAAGCATCCCGGGGCTGCCACAGAGATACGCTTCCAGCTTGCTGCAGTCGGAATAATGCCGGTCGACCACTGCAGTAATCAATCCGGTCTCACCCTGCCAGTCATCCTGGGGCAGCGGTGCACTCAAGGCCGGGATGAACTTGAAATCGGGCAAATCTCTTTCCAATCCCTGCAGTTCATCCAGCAGATACAGATCACGCCGGCTGACTGCTCCAAAAAACAGTTCTGCCGGCTTGTGGATTTTTCGGGTGCGCATATCCAGCAAGATGCTGCGGATGGCAGACAAGCCGCTGCCCCCGGCGATAAAAATCGCGCGCTTATCAGTTGCATGCAGGCGGAAATCGCCATTCGGGCCGCGCAGGGTCAGGGTATCTCCCAGTTTAGCCTGTTCGAAAATCCAGGCAGTGCCTTTGCCGCAAGGAGTGCGCCGGATGATGAATTCGAGATTCCGGCGGTTGGCCGGGTCAGAAGCCAGGGAGAAAGAGCGCAGATATGGTTCGCGGTCAGTGCCGCTGGGCGGGATTTCCCACTGCATCCAGGAACCGGCTTCGGTGCGGATGAATTTCGGCTCCAGAGCCTGGCAGCCGAGCAGCAGGATATCCCGGGTCAGAGGGACTTTTTTGGTGATTTTCACCTGGTATGCGCCGATGGAGTAATACGCTTCCGGGATACTGATGTCCAGACTGCCGCGAATGATGCACTGGCAGGCCAGACGCAGGCCGTCTGCCAGTTCATCATCCTTGAGCAGCCGTTTCTCAGCTTCCGTGGGCGGCGGCGGAGACTGGATTTTCAGCCGGCACAGGCCACATTTGCCCTGCCCGCCGCAGGCTGTGGGAATAAACAGCCCCTGCCGGGTCAAAGCTTGAAACAGTGTCTCGCCTTCCTGTCCAGTATGAATCCTGGCGCCGTCATTGACTGAAATCTGATAATTCACCGCGCCGCTTCCCCAGGACTAAGAATATCAATCCATTTCAGTGAACTGGTCTTTGCCGACACCGCAGTCGGGGCAGAGCCAGTCTTCGGGCAGGTCTTCAAACGAAGTGCCGGGGGCGATGCCGTTGTCAGGATCACCCTTGGCGGGATCATAAATGTAACCGCAGATGCATTCGTATTTCTTCATCGTTACTTCTCTTTCTTGAGTCTTGTTGTGCAGGCTTTTAAGGCGGAGGTTCATCCAGCCGCCAACGGACAGTGCCGCAGAAAACCGCTGCGCCTCAAACGATGCTCACCATTTTCCCGCCTTGACGGGCAGACTGATGCGCGGCTTCGCACAGCCTGAGGTTATGCGCTCCGTCTTCAGCATTGATGTGCTTGCCGGTCTGAATCGACCGGGCATGGTGTTCGATAAGTTCCTGGTAGATATTGCTGATCTTTTCCGGAACGATGCTGCTGGTTTTGCCATCGAAACGGTCCAGCTCAAGACGGATTTTGATTGGCTCGCCCGGATGCCCGGAGATTTGGAACAACGAGCCATAAGAGCGGAGTACTGCCTCTGAACCGTACAGCTCATAGCCGAGGTTGCTCAGGGTGCCGCCCAGACCGCCGCGATACTCCGAAAAAGCGACTTTGACCGAACCACGGCTGCCGTCTTCAAACTCAAATTTGATATAGGCGCCGTCTTCGGCTGCAATCGCCATCAGCTTGGGGAGGTACACTGCCGCCACTTTGCAGATTTTCTTCTGGAAGATGAATTCAGCCATATAAAAGCAGTGGCTGGCGACATCGCCGATGGGGCCGCCCATCTCCTCAACTTTGGCACAACGCCAGCTCGCCGCTTCAGCCGGATCATAACCGAAAGCAAATTCCATGTGGAAACAGCTGTCATTGACTTCGCCCAAGACCCCGGACTCAAACACCTCTTTGGCTTTGATGTTCCAGGCATTGTAAACCATCATGTGGTCTACTGACAGGGACAGTTTCTTCTCGGCAGCCAGCGCGACCAGCATCTCGGCATCCTTAACTGTGGTCGCCAGCGGCTTCTCCACGATAACCGGTTTGCCGGCCCGCAGGGCTTTGGCTGCCAGGCTGGCATGAGTGAGGTTGTTGGTGGCCACAAACACCGCCTGGACCTCAGGGGCGGCCAGCAGTGAATCAACGTCCGCGTACCATTTCAGGCCCAGACCCTCCGCCACGCTTTGCCGGGCGGCATTGATGTCCGTAGCCGCGACCAGTTCGGCGTGCTGCAGCGGCGCAAAACGCGACCGGTCACAAGCAAATCCTTCTTTGGCAATACGATTCTCGGCAATGCCGCCGAAACCGATCATCCCATACTTTACTTTCGACATAATTCCTCCTGCCAGAAGATATGTGCAGACTGCCGCGGGTGGAAGAACCCGCGACAGCCCAGACCATGAAGCCTGAATGCGGGGTTATTTCATGTATGCGGCGGCGACTTTCTTGAAAGCATCAATGCAGGCCTGCATGTGCTCTTCCGTGTACACCGGATGAGTGAAGAAAGACATCGTGCGGTCGGTCAACCAGGCGGCCTTCTCGCACTTCACTTGCGAGTAATCGATATTGCGGGCCTTGGGATCGCAGAAAGGATACTTGGCCACGCCAAAGCCGTTGCGCTCAACATAGACTTTCTCTTTGTACATCTCTGGCCACAGCACGCTGTAAACCGGCACGCCCTCGGCACCAACAGCTTTGATGAAAGTCTTGATGTCGCATTTCAGCTTTTCAGTGCGCAGGACAAAAGGAGCCCACCAGAAAGAATTCTGACGCTCAGGAGTATCAACCGGAGTTGCGTATACCAGAGGATGATCTTTCAGGGCCGCAATAAGCATCTTGCCGTTACGAATGCGGGTAGGCAGGTTCCAGTTGGCAAAACGCGCCAGCTCCACCAGACCAATCTGTGACTGAATTTCCGTCATCCGGAAGTTATAGCCCAGACGCTTGTGGATATACATCAGCTTGCCTTCCAGCTCCAGCAGGTTCAGGCGCTCTTTGACATCGTAACCGTGGTCACGCACCGACCGGCATTCCCAAGCCAGATTATCGTCATCGGTAATGACCATGCCGCCTTCACCACCGGTGGTGAAGTGCTTGCTCTGGCAAAAGCTGAAACAGCCGGCATGACCGATGGTGCCGCAGACCTTGCCTTTGTAAATCCCGCCAAAACACTGCGCACAATCTTCAATCACT
>JAAZIZ010000044.1 GCA_012800565.1 Lentisphaerota bacterium | reverse complement strand
ATTCCGAGGCGACATTGTGACTGGCGGTCTGCACCGGTATCTCGGCGAAGGCCAGCTTCTGGGCGGCCTGGCAGGACGAAGCTTCGCAAATCTGGATTTTTTCGCTGGTGTTGTCGCAGATGATGGTCCCCTGGGTGCCATTGATGACCGTGCGCATGGTGTATGGACGCTTGACCCCGACGGAGACGAAGACCCGTCCGAGCACATCTGCGGGGAATTTTGCTACTGCTACACCGGTATCCGGGGTCGGACAGTCGGGCAGATATTTTTGATTCATGTAGCAGAAAACCTCGCTGGGGTCTCCGGCCAGCCAGCGCATCAGGTCCATGGCGTGACAACCGCCGCTGAGCAAGACGTGGCGGTTGACGGCACGGTCGCTGCGCCAATTCTGGAAGCCCAGGTCATGAGTGTAATCTTGGGCATGTTCACTCTCCAAGTATACCAGTTCGCCGATCCGACCTTCGGCCAGCAAATGCTTGGCCAGGACGAAGCCGGGAGCATAGCGGCAGACCTGACCAGTCATAAAGAATTTCCCCGACTCCTTTACTGCGGCAATGATCTGCCGGCATTCGTCAAGATTTGAGGCCAGCGGTTTTTCGCAAGCCACGTGTTTGCCGGCCCGCAGTGCCTTGATGCTTTGTTCGCAATGAAAATGGTCTGGCGAGGCAATGACCACAATGTCGGCATCAGAAGCATAGACCTCTTCTTCGCTTTTGGCAATCGGGATCTGGTTGTCCACGAAGAAGCTCTTGTTGATGCGGTCATTCTCGGCGTAGAATTTGTCATAGACCAGTGACAGGATGGTGTTGGGCTGAGTATGGGCAGCCGTAGCCCAGGCGGCACCCATGCGTAAACCAATCACTGCAACTTTCAATTTAGCCATAGCATCACCTTTCGTGCAGCAAAAATTTCCTTAGCCACAGACATTTTCTGCCTGGCAACTATAAGCCTAATTAAATCTCTACATAAACTTGAGCTCTTCCTGGAGACAATGGAGGAATTCCCCACGCTGACAGGCAAAAAGCCCATTGCTTTATTGATAGTCAGCCGGAATCGGCCGGGCAGACAATCCTTCCCGGCTCACATCCACTTTCTTGGCTGCTTCTACCGTCTGTTCCCAGAGGCCTTTCCCGCCTTGCTGGGAAAAGTGTATCGCCCGCAGATAATTCAAGGCCCGGATACCGCCGTCCACATCCTCACCATTGCCCGAGGCAACACCATACCAATAGCGCAGTATCCCGGCATAGCGTTCGACAATGCCAGGCCCGCGCGAAGCCAGACGGGCCGCCTCCAGCAGTCGAACTACACTTGCTTGCAGAACCTCCTCATCCACCCAGTACGGCTGCCCCGGCCGCGGACGACTTGCTTCAGTATAGCCCCGTCCGGACAGGCAGGCCGACAGCAGCAGCATGCATATTATGCCGCCCAACCATATCTTGCTACGTCTGCCAGTCATCATCCCTCCTGGTATCATACACCCCTATCCACCACTAACTGATACATTCTATCCGCAAAGACCGCAAATCAGTGGTAAATTCTCTGATCCCGGCCGAAATCTTGTGCGACATCTCCAGCTGCCCCAGGCCGGTTATGGTATCTACCACAAAAATAGCGGTGTGAATACCGCTCGCTGCATCATAACTGAGGTCCATGGACATGATCGTAATCTCGCGCTGCTGGGAGACAAATTCCAGCATCTTCTCATAAATCTCTGCATTGCCGGCAGTAATAGTGACTTTTAGAGAAAACAACCGGTGCAGACGGTTCTCAACCCGCTTCACCGTCATCAGCACCAGCAATACAGTGAAAGTCACGACAGTCGCCTGCCACATCCAGCCCACCGCGCAAGCCATGCCGATGGCCGCCACCAGCCACATGCAGGCCGCAGTCGTCAGACCGCGCACCGTAAACCCGGACTTGAGTATCGTGCCGGCACCCAGGAAGCCGATGCCCGAGACCACCTGAGCCGCGATGCGCGCGGGGTCACCAACCTGGCCACAGCCCTTTGCCAAGGTAATGGATACCAACGTAAACAGCGCCGCACCAACCGATACCAGCATGTGGGTACGCAGCCCCGCCGCCCGGCCATGGATGTCGCGCTCAATGCCAATTGCGCCACCGAGTATCAGCGCCAGACCTATCCGGCACAGGAAAATTTGCATAGTCATATTGTTTTTCTCACTGAATGGTTTATAGTTAAAGCAGCAACGCTGGCAAGCAGCAGAGATGATTTCTAATATAGCATCACCGCCTGCTTTTGCCAAATTCAGCCAAGCAGTCTGTGCAGCATCAGCCAAGGCTTCTTTTCTTCTTCCTGCTGCCGCTGTCCAACCCGCATCCGCTCGTCTGCTCTCTGCGCTTGTTCCGCATTGCCTCCTGACCACGAATCCGTATGCCCAAAACCAGCCATAATTCCGGGCTGCGCTACTATGCCCGCAGATTCGATTATCTCGCCTTGCTTATCCAGCTCATCCTCCTCACCGTAGGGGTGATTTTTATTTACGGCATCGGTGCGGAAATCGGCGGCGCATACATCCACAAGTGGTACCGGCAAATCTTCTGGATTATCCTGGGCGCGGTAGTCTATGCCGGTGCCGCAATGCTGGATTATCGCCAGCTGGCCAAATACGCCTGGCTGTTCTATATCTTCGGCTTGATCCTGCTGCTGCTGGTCTTTCCGTTGGGAAAAACCATCAACAACGCCCGCAGCTGGATCGTCCTGCCCGGTATCGGCCTCTTCCAGCCTGCCGAAATAGCCAAACCCCTGACCCTCTTCTTCATGGCCTGGCTGGCCAGCCGGACCGCACTGCGCAACAGCGTCATCCCCACTGCCGTGCCGGTCATCGCAGCAGTCATTCCCCCCTTTTTAATCATCTGCCTGCAGCCGGACTACGGTACCGCTCTGCTGCTCCTGCCAGTCACCCTCGCTCTGGTCTTTATCACCGGCATAAAAAGACGCTGGCTGCTGCTGGGCGCAGTCGTCACCCTGATCGCCCTGCCTCTGCTCTTCAAGCTGATGCGGCCGCACCAGCAGGAACGCCTGAAAGTCTTTCTGGAGGCTCCGGTCAATACTGCCCTGGTACTGGCTTCCGCCTGGCAAAGCGATGCCACCCACCAGCGCTTGTTGACTTGGCGGGACAACTTCTTCGCTCTGGAACCAGGCAAAGTCCGCGACAACTGGAATGCTGAGCAGTCGCTCCTGGCCGTCGCTGGCGGCGGACTGGCCGGCAAGGGATATCTGCAGGGCACCCACCATGTGCTCGGTTATCTGCCCCAGCCAGTCGCCCCCACGGACTTCATCTTCTCGGTCATCGCGGAAGAAAAAGGATTCCTGGGAGGAGCTACCCTGCTGCTGTTGTTTGCACTACTGATCGTCTGCTACTGCCGCACCGCCATCATCGCCAACAACACCATGGGCAGTTGCCTGGCCTTGGGTACAGCAGTGCTGCTGGGGACCCATGTCATCATCAATGTCGGCATGACCGTACAGGCGCTGCCCATTATCGGCATCCCCCTGCCTTTCGTCAGCTATGGCGGCTCTTTCATGCTGGGAACCATGTTCCTGGCCGGACTGGTCCAGAATGTGCACATGCACCGCAATGACAGCGGAGACCAAGGCGATGAAGAATAAGCACCTGAGCTGGAAAACCTCCCTCCGGGCTTTCCTCTTCCCCCGGCTGAACCGCAAATTCCTGCTCCGTCTGTTGTTGCTTGCCGTTCTTACCTATATCGGGGTACGCTGTATCTGCCAGCCTGCCTGGACCAACGGCAGCAGTATGTTGCCGACCTACCAGGAACGGCAGTTTCTGCTCTGCTGGAAACCCGCCTATTGGTTCTCGCCCCCGCAACCTGGTGACGTGGTAATCATCCGCCTGGCTGGCCCTAAGGTCATGCTGTTGAAACGCGTACTGGCAGTGGCCGGCGACCGGGTCGAATTCCGCCAGGGTGTGCTGCTGGTCAATGGCAGCACGCCCCAGGAGCCCTGGGCCAATATGACTGCCTGCGACTGGAATCTGGAGGAACGCACGGTGGCTGACGGCTGCGTCTATGTAGCCGGTGACAACCGCAGCATGGAAATGCAATACCATGAATTCGGGCAGGTCGCGCTCAAGCGCATCATCGGCAAACCCCTCAGGCTTTTCCAGCCGCGCCGCTCGGATTAAGCGTCCGCCATACGCGCAAAAAATCCTCAATCAGCTGTTCAATGACCGCATAATCCTTGATTTCTTTCAGCCATTGCCGGGGAATCGCTTCATAGCCATAATACGCCCCCGCAATCTGACCATAGACGGCGGCAATGCTGTCCGCATCCCCGCCGAGATTGACCGCTGCAAGCATCCCCGCGGCAAAATCCCGGTTGTTCTCGAAAGCCCATAACGCGGCCTGCAGAGTGGAATAGGCCCAGCCGGAATTATTGACCTCCGCCCGGCTGCGGTACACTGAGCGCTCGCTGGTTCTGACCCCCTGGCAATGGCTGCAGAGTATCTCAGACATCTGTGAAACTATCTTGCGCACAAAAGCGCTGTTATGAGTCAAGTCGCTGATTTCAAACAATATCCGGTTGTCTTTGCAGCCATAATTGAGAATAAATGCCGGTGCCAGGCGCATAATGCTGCCATTGCCCTGACTTGATTCAACACCGTTGACCAGCCGGCCATGCTCCCGGATGCTCCGAATAGCCAGACTGGTCGCCTCGCCGATATCAAATGCATAAGGCAGGCTGGACCAAAAGCCTTGATCGTGCCAGCGCACAAAATTCCGGCCTATATCGGCTAAATCATAACCACGGCAACGCACATAACTCTCTGCAATGCAGAATGCCAGCGAGGAATCATCGGTCCAGTATCCCGGCGGGGTATTGAAAAATGCGCAGGGCAGCATTCCGGTGACCTGGACATGCGCATCCTTAGGGGTGAACTGCACCGGCGAACCCAGGCAGTCCCCGACCACCAGCCCCCAGAACATTCCCCGGAACCTGTCGTCAAGCTGAGTCATCCCCTTGCTGCCGCCAGTTTAGAAATCGCTCAGGAAGCGGCAGTTTTTGAACAGCAGTATGCCGTCCTTACCGATACCGAAGCAGGTGCCCTGAAATGTGAAAGCCTGCTGCTCCGGCGCGGTAAATGACTCCATCTCCTCCTTGCTCAAGTCTGCGAACTGGCAGCTGATCTTGGGCGAGAACTTTATCGTGGCATTGCCTTTGCCGGAACCGGATATCAGCATGCTCGGCTTGCCGTATATCTTGTAAGTCTTGCCGGCATGGGCCTTGTTGAAATCATCCGCCGGGAGACCCATCGCCCGCTCCAGTTCCGCGACGGTCAGAACTTCGCTGCGCAACCCGCCGGAACCATCTCCACGCCTGGCGGCCGTGCGAGCAGCCTCCACCGCCGCCAAAATCTCAGCATCGCTCAGTTTGCGCAATTCCTTGATTTTCGGACGCAGATAACGCTCGGACTTTTTGTATAAATCCTCAATCACCACATCACCCTGAGGCGTGGTCTCCAGTATCACGCCATCAATTACCTGCTCATCGACTGTAATCAGGCGATGCGTAGGCAGATTCAGCTTGATCAGTTTCTCGGTGGTTTCATTCCGGACTATACTGATCCGGCCACTGACCGCTACCCCAGAACGATGCTCAATCTTGAAACGCTGCTCCCCAGCCATGATATTCTGCAGCAGCAGAGGAGCGGACTCCGGTTCCTCATCCGTCCCGACCGTCACCCCTAATACCTCACCCTGAAGATATATTTTGCAGTTCGGAGGCTGAGTACGCAATTCCAAATTGCCCAGGTTGGTCTGCAATTCAACCGCCAGAGAACCGCCGCTGGCAGCATTGATCTCCGCCTCGACTTTCTTGGCCTCACAACCGGGACCGCGAAAGGTCAAATTATATTTGCCGGGCGGCAGAGTACTCAGCAAAAAGGGTGTAACTCCCAGAAGCTGACGCTCCAGCCAGACGTGTGCACCAGCCGGAGTGCTGGTCAACAATATAGTCCCAGCCTTCGGCCGCAGGACCACCGGACGAGTAGCCTGAATATCCGGGACATGAATCGTGCGCCGCGAGGTCTCGTAGCCCGCCAGCCGCAGCTCCAGGCTGTGACGACCATTGCTGATGTTCCGCAATACCAACGGCGTCAGACCATCCTGACGCGCACCATCAAGATAGACCTCCGCACCAGGCGGATCACTTAAGGCCAGCACTATATCGGAAACTGCAGGCGCAGGTGCAGGCGCTTCAAAAGAACGGGCCAGACCAGTCTCACCCCCTGTCTGCGGCGGCGCCGAACGGCTCTCGCCAGCATCCTGGACATCCTGCTCTGGCGCCTCTGCCGGCTGCTCATTCCCCGCTGCCGCCACTGCTGGCGGGCTGTCAGTCTCAGGCTCGGGAGCTGCTGCGATCGGCTCAGCCGGCGTAACTGTCTCAACCTTGACCGGCGAAACGGCATCCGCCTCAGTGGGGGAAAATAATTTCCAAGCCAGATAAACCACCATCCCTAAAATCACCAGCAGCAGGATGATCTTGCCAAATAAAGCAAATTGTCCCGCTGAAAGCGCCGTATCAATCCGCGCCACCGCCGGGCCCTTGGCAGCAGCCGATGGACTGCCGCCTCCGGCTCCGGACAGAATCGCATTCACGTCATCCGAATCGTTCAGTACCTTGAATTCATGGCTGAATACGGTAAAGACATCACCGGGACGTACCGGCGCTCCCTGGCTGATCCTGGTGCCGTTCAGCAGCACGCCGTTGACGCTCTTGCAATCCTCAATAAACCATTCTTTCCCAATCGGGGACAGCAGGCAATGATGACGTGAAACGCCAGCCTCATTGATGACAAAGCTGTTGTCGACTTCCCGACCTATCGAAATCACCGCATCGGCAAGAGGAATTACCGTACCTTTATGCTCACCCTTGATAACCAATAGTTTCATCGCAACGCCCTTTCATTATGCCAGGATGTTGTATTTTCCCGTTCCGGCAGTAAATTACTGCTCCTTGACTGGAAATACTATAACTCTACATGATATTTTTGCAAAATGATTGATTTACATTGCCACAGCACTGCCTCAGACGGCAGTGCCACACCCAGTGAAATTATTGAGCTGGCTATCCAGGAAAAGGTCACCGCTGTCGCCCTGACCGACCACGACACCATCGCCGGATTGCAGGAATTCCAGGACGCCGGCAAAAACACCGGTCTTACCGTCATCCCCGGCATCGAACTCAGCGCCCGCGAGGAGAACCGTGACGAATTCCATTTCGTCGGGCTGTTTATCAATGCGGAATCCGAATCTCTTCGGGCATTCTGCCACCGCACCCGGGAACTGCGCCAGGAGCGCAACCATAAGATTCTGGAACAGCTCCCCAGTTTGAATTACCACCTGACCTTGTCCGAGGTTGAAGCGGAATGCCCGGGTGGTGTAATCGGCCGTCCGCATATCGCCGCTGCACTGATCCGCAGAGGATATTTCCGGAGCAGCAAGCAAGTCTTCAAGACTCTGCTGGGGCGCGGCTGCCCCGGCTACATCGCCCGCCAGCTCCCCACAGCCGCAGAATGCATCAACGCCATTCACCAAGCCGGGGGAGTCGCCATCTGGGCCCATCCCTTTACCCGCACCAATCTGACCAACCGGCGCTTCCGGACCATGGTAACTTCTCTGAAAAACCTCGGCCTCGACGGTATTGAGGCTTATTATCCTATGCATACCCAGGAACAGACCCGGGAAGTCTGCAAAGCTGCAACTGAAAACTCTCTGCTGCTGAGCGGCGGCAGCGATTTCCACGGTCTGCACTTCCCCGGCTTGAAAATCGGCGTTGCTTATGGCAAGCTGAACGTGCCGGATAAATTACTGCCTCCACTGCAGGAAAGAGCTCGACAGTATTCCTGACCCGGCCTGCCGCAGGCAACCGCAGCGAGGCGACAGCATGAGTAACCCCCCATACCGCCGGCAGACTATTCTTATTCCAGGCTGAACTTGCGGTCCAGAGCGCGGTGTGTGAATTTGCGCCGGCCTTGGGCATAATCGGCCACCAGCTGCCCCTGCCCCTTCAACAGCCATTTGTAAATGACCAGGCCCTCCAGCCCGACCGGGCCACGGGCATGGACCTTGTTGGTGCTGATGCCTACCTCCGCCCCCAAGCCAAAGCGGTATCCATCGCTGAAGCGCGAGCTGCAATTCCAGAATACATCGGCAGAATCAACCAGACCAAAAAATGACGCCGCCGCCTGGCTGTCTGCAGTCACTATCACGTCAGTGTGATGAGAGCCATAATGGTTGATGTGTTCTATCGCCTCAGTCAGCGTCGGCAACACCCGGATTGCGAGCACATAATCCAGGTATTCCGTGCGCCAATCCTGCTCACTGGCCGCTTCCACCGGGATAATCGCCTGCGTGGCCGGACAACCCAGCACCCGCACTCCGGCCCGTTGCAGCTCTGCCCATAGCTCCGGCAGGAATGCCTCGGCTACCGCCTCGTGCACCAGCAGCGTCTCAGCCGCATTGCAGACCGAGACATACTGAGTCTTGGAATCAAGAACTATCTGCCTGGCCATACTCAAATCCGCCGCTGCATCGACATAGACGTGGCAAATGCCATCCGCATGCCCCAGTACCGCAATGCTGGTGTTCTGCTGGATGTACTTGACCAGCTCATTCGACCCACGCGGAACAATCAGATCAATGTAATCGTCCAGATGCAGCATCTCCGAGACCTCGGCCCGGCTCTCCAGCAGCTGCAGCCAGCCGCAAGGCATGCCTGCCTCCTGCCCCGCAGCCGCAATCACCTGCGCCAGTATCTGGTTGGTGTGCCGTGCTTCACTGCCACCTTTCAGCAACACTGCATTACCGCTCTTCAGACACAGGGTCGAAATCTGCACCAGGGCATCCGGACGGGATTCAAAAATCATCCCGATCACTCCCAGGGGGCAGCTGACCTGGTACAGCTCCAAACCGTCATCCAATTCGGTAGCCTGCAGTGTCTTCCCCACCGGGTCGGGCAAAGCAATCAGACTCTCAATCCCACGCCTGACCTCAGCTAGCTTAGCTTCCCCGAAATTCAGGCGCTTAAGCACTGCCGGAGCAATGCCGGCCTGCTCCGCCGCGGCCAAATCCCGGCGGTTCGCAGCGATGATTTCCTCTGCCCGCGCTGACAAAGCCGATGCAATGGCAGACAAGGCGGCATTTTTCGCCTGGCTGCTCTGCACCCCCAGCTTCACCGCGGCAGACTTGGCCAAAGCAGCCATGTGCAGCATATCCATATCGTTACCTCAAAAAACAATTCCATTCTTCAGGCAGACTCTGCCTTAAATACGCGACTGGCAGAACAAAGAAAAGTCAGCCAAAATAAACCGGAAATGTAAACTTAATTTTTGCCCGGCTCCTTAATCATAAAACACTGTTTCAGCCAAATCCTTGCGCTGAAAATGCATCGGATTGGCTGTCGCATCCGGGGCCGGATAGCCCAGCGGCAGCAGCAATGCCGGAATCTGCTGCTCGGGCAGAGAGAATTCCTGCCGCAGCAGCTCAGGGTCAAAGTAGCAGACCCAGGTGCTCCCCAGGCCGCGTTCGGCAGCTGCCAGCATGATATGGGTGCTCACGATGCTGGCATCCATGCACCCGGAATCAAAGCCGTCAAAGCTGCGCTTCCAGCTTTCACTGGTGTCGTAGCAGATCAGCAGCACCAGCGGAGCATCAAAATGGCAACTGGTGCAGCGCCGCAGCTTCGCCAGGCCCGCAGCACTGCGGATCGCATATATCCGCTGCGGCTGCAGATTGCAGGCCGTAGGTGCCAGCCGGCCGGCTTCCAGAATAGCCTGCAAATCGCTGTCCGACACCGGCTTCGGCAGGAATTTCCGCACCGAGTACCGCTGTTTTGCCAATTTCAAGAAGTCCATCTTTACCTCCGTATTTGTCATTCTGTAAAACGCTCGCGCTGCAGGCCGATGTCCCGCTTGATCAACTCAGGATTCTGAGCGAAGAAGTCAGGGAAATCCAGCGGGTCATTACCGTGCCACTCGGCCTGATGCTCCTTGCTGTAACGGGAATAGTTAACCCAGTCCTCCATATCCGTAAAGGTCACAAAATTCGGTAGTGCAGGCAGTTGCGGATCGGCAAAAATCGCCGTGCCGGTATTGCCGGTGCGATTCAGAAAATGCTGGTAGGTCGCCATCTCCCGGCAGAAGCGTCCCTGCCGTCGCCATTGCTGACTGAGGATATCTTCGGCATCAGCCGGCGGGTACATCTCCAGCTCCTCATCGTTCAGGTAGCTGTAGCCGATCACGGTCTTGATCTCCGGAGAAACGCGCAGATAGTAGCAGTTGTCAACCTCCTGCAGGCTCATGCCGTCACGCAGAACCAGAATGGGATTAGGGACCTTCTGCAGGGTATTGTCAACAAAAACGTTGTTCCGGAAAACCGCTTTCTCGCTCGCGGAATTCTGCAGGCTCACGCTGTCCAGCTGGTTGATATAGAACATACTGTTACGCACCAGCAAGTCCGGGCAGGACGAGAAGCCGCTGCCGTAGAATGCCCGGGTTAAAAAGCAGTTGTCCAGACTCAGATTCCGGCAGCGTGCAGCTTTGATGAAGCTGGGCGAATACCCCATCCCCCGGCCATCATAAAAACAACGCGACAACGTGATGAAATCAGAGTCCAGCGCCCGCACCCCGGCACCTTCACTATCATCATACTGCCATTTGAAATAAAAATAGTCCAGCTGCACATGGTGCTTATTCACCAGACGGAAGCCGTTTAAGAGCTGACGCTCGCAACCGTCCAGCCAGACTTTGGCTCCGGGAGCCGAACGGATGGTCAGCACCCGGCCGGCATCACCGGTGGCGCGGACCCGCACATTCTCGAAATACCGGCCTTCCTGAACCAGCACCGTATCACCGGCCAGGGCAACCGTGGCCGCGTGGGAAATCGTGCGCCAGGGTTTCTCCTGGCTGCCGTCGGCGCCATCATCTCCGGTTGTCGCCACAAAGTATGTTTTGGGTGGGGCATCACTCGCCAAAGTCTGGAACTCCTGCACTTCCCCGGTCAGAGTCCGCCGCCCAGGCTGCAAGACAGAAGACAGTTCCTGGTTGGAATAACAGCGGTTGACCGCGGACTCCAGAGTGACCTTGTAGTAGTACTGCTGGCCGGGCTGCAAGCCGATCAGGCTGACCGTCTGGAAATAACTGCTGGTCTGCAACGGTATCTTCTTCTCACAGGCAGGTGTATCGCCATAACGCAGGGTGCCGGTAACCGGCAAATTGGCAAAGAATTCGATATTTGCAGTAGTAGCGGTGCGGGACAGCAGCCGGAAATCTGTCAGCCGCAGCTCAACCGGACGGCTCTGCCGCCAGTACGGCCCCACCGGCATCCCGGCCAGAGAGCGACCGGCAAAAAGATGCCCGTTGCGCAACGCAAAATTCTGCCCGAACTCCGGAGCCTGCCGGAAAGACTGCGGTTCATCCGCAGGTATGGCACCGGAATAAGCGTTGCCGTTCGACCAGCCACTGGCACCTCCCCGCGCAAAACCGCCCGCAAAAATGTTGCCGCTGACCAAAATATCCGTACAGCGTTCCAGCGACAGGGCGCCATTCTGCACGGCATTGTGGCTCAGCCGCAGCCCCTGCACGCCCTGCAGCCGCGGCGCGGCGGCAAAACCGCATTGCTCCAGGCTGACTGACCGCCCTCCCCGCACGCTGAGGCTGGCCGGCGCCAGGCGCTGCAGGCTGATCTCAGAGCAGTTCTCCAGGCTGATTCCGCCGCCCAGGGTCACCGGGAAAGCCCCGCGGCCGCGAATGCTCACCCCGGATAAATCACGCAGCTCAATATTCTCGCTCCATTCCCCCGGCAGGATATACAGCGTCGCACCGCTGCGCAGCCGGGATGCCGCCTGCTTCAGGCTCTTCCAGGCGCTGCGCACCGAATTGCCGTCATTGGCGTCATCACCGTCATTGCTGACAAAATAAACCTGCGCCGAATAGGCCATCGGCGCACGCTCCTTGTATGGCGAATCACCCTGAGGGCGGTAATCGAAATTCAGGGGGTCGGCGAACTCGCGATCCTCGGAGAAATTCTTCTCCCGCGGGCGCACAATGCTGTTCTGGGCTGCGCCGAAATATCCCGTGTCGCCATAGTCGAACAGGCAATTCTCGATCCGGCGGGCGTACAATGCACGTCCGGCGACGCAATTTCTGGCCACCGTGGTGTCGCTGGGATATTTCATCCATAAGTCCCCGGAATGATTATCAAAGGAGATATTCCCCTCGTACTGGCAGTGCTCCGCCGGCAGACCGCCATAATAACGGATGCCCATCTTGATTGAATCAAAGGACAGGCAATTGCGGATCGCACCGTGCGCATTGGGGGTCAGCACAATGATGTTCCCGCCGGAGGCGTAATTGGGGGAATGGTTGCCATAGGAACGGCAGCCCTCAACGATATTACCCTCACCATTGCCGGTATAGCAAATCCCCCCGCCATTCAAATAGGTGGTGACATTGCTGATCCGGCAATTCTGCGGCGAATAACAGATGTATACTCCCCATTTGGTCTGTGAACCGGGAGAACCGCTGGGAGAATTGGCGTTGAAACCGGTCACGATCAGGTCCTCTACCACGATGTTGCGGACCCCGGAACCGGAAAACAAAACCCCGAACTGCCGCAGATCGGATATGCTCAGATAATGCTGTGCCGGCGGCGCCGAATCCGTGGTATTGACATACAGGCGCTGCTCCTCCTCAGAATAATACCAGCCGCCGGGATTGAACTCCAGCTCCGCCAGGGAAGGCTGCCGGAAATAAATGGTCAGGGTATCACGCTCATTTACCGCCTCTGGTATCACCGGCCAGGAACAAGACCAGAGCCGGGCGGATTTCGCCAACGGCTCGAATGCCGGAGCATCCACATCGCCCCGCAGCACCACCGTGCCCGGCACCACAGCCCGGATGGT
>JAAZIZ010000043.1 GCA_012800565.1 Lentisphaerota bacterium | reverse complement strand
GGTCAGGCCAGACTGCCGCAGTGCCTCCTGGATGACTTCCCGTGAGCCCTCGGCTTCGGGCCGGGGAGCAGTAAGATGGTAGGCGTTGTTATTGGTGGCTGCGCCGATTAAGTACTGCGCCGGAGCAGCAGAAGCAGCCCGGTCGTCCTCACGCTCCAGCAGCACTGCTGCCGCGCCTTCACTGAATATGGTACCCGAGCGCCGCCGGTCGAAAGGGCGCATAGTATCACTGGTGATGGTGTGCAAGTTGTGCAGACCGCACCAGCAGAACTCGCCCAGGATGTCGAAAGCGATGACCAGTACCCGCTCCGCCCGGCCAGCGCGGATGATATCCCAGCCGGCGCCCAAAGCGGCAGTACCTGAGGCGCAGGAGAAAGACAGCTGCTGACAGCCGCCGGCACAACCCAGCGAGCGGGCCAATCCCGGCAGGAAATCCTCCCAGTGCTGCTGTGAAGCCAGTGAGACTGTCCCAAGGTCCTGTTTCTCCCGCCAGAGCCACTCCTGGGTCTCCCAAGCTCCGAAATTGCTGGCCAGCACCAATGCCAGGCCACTGTCCGGCCGGGGCGAAGCCCCCTCCGGCAATCCCAGAGCCTGCCGGCCGGCCTGCTTGGCCAATGCGCCAGCCAGCTCATCATCGGGATAAGCATTGCGCAGAAACTCATCCTCAGCTTCGGACAGCATCCCCGCCTTTTGCTGCTTATAAGGGGCTGCGGGGAATCTCCAGACCGGGCGGAAGGCATCCTGCCCGGCACACATGCGCTGGTACACCTCCTCTGGATTGCGCCCCAGGCTGCAGTGTAAACCTTGACCCGCAAAACGTATTTTTGCCATTCTTTACGCTCCTGACCCTTATTTTTGCGGCCCCTCGGGGCCGGCCACATCATGCCCGCACTGTTCTTTCGCCGGCGGCCACCAGCCGCGCCGCAACGCGTCCGTTCCGAGCTGCTGGCGCAAGCGGTCCACCGCCTGATCGAGACAAGCATTGCGCCGTTGCTCACGGGCGGGGATGGCCGCGCCGGCCTCATCTGCAAACAACAGCAGCTGCTGCGGCCCCGGCGCAGGCTCCTGCCCCGGAGCACAAAGTGAGCTGACTCCAAAACCGACCAGGCGGACCGGCTCCTTGAGACTGAACTGCGACCACAGCACGCCGGCGCAATGCAGCAGCACCCGGTCCGCCTGACTGCGGGGGCGAATCGGCATCTGCCGGCTCACAGTGCGAAAATCCTGATAACGCAGTTTTACTGTGGCAGTCCCGGCCAAGAGTCCGGCCAGGCGCAGGCGCTGTCCCACGGCTTCGGCCAGTCGCCGCAAGGCCATGCGGACTTGTTCAGGGTTCCGGCAATCGACGGGAAAAGTCTCCTCGTGCGAGATAGATTTCTCCTGCTGTTCCTCCGCCTGCACCACACGATTGTCCAAGCCATGCGCCAAGGCCTTAATATGTTCCCCGGCAACCTTCCCCAGCATCCGCTTCAGAGCTTCGACGCTGGTTTTCTGCAGATCGCCAATCCGGCGCAGAGAGTACTTAGCCAGCACTCGCGCCGTCTTCGGCCCGACACCCCAGATTTTACTCACCGGCAGCGGAGCCAGAAATGCCTGCACCTCAAGCGGGTCCAGCGGCATCACTGTGAGGCCGTCCGGCTTGTGCAAATCACTGGCCAGTTTGGCCAGGAACATATTAGAGGCTATGCCGACAGAGGCGGTAAGCCCGGTTGCCTCTTTGATCTGCTCTTTCAGCTTCCGCGCCGTCGCGACCGGGTCCTCAGACAGGCCATGGACCTGGGATATATCCAGAAAGGCTTCGTCAATTGAGGCTGCCTGCACACACGGGGTAAACGTCCGCAATATTCCCATAATCTGGTCCGAGAGTTCGGCATAGCGCTCATAGCGTCCGGGAACGAAGATGCCGTGGGGACAGAGGCGGAACGCAGTCCGCGATGGCATCGCCGAATGGACCCCATAACGACGCGCTTCATACGAGCAGGTGGACACCACCCCTCGCTGATCAGGGGCAGCGCCGACAATCACCGGCCGGCCCCGCCATTCGGGATGGTCCAGCTGTTCCACCGAAGCGAAGAACGCATCCAGATCAAGGTGAAGAATGTGATTGCTCGCTGCTGTGTTCATGTGAAAATGCTGCCGGGAATCAGCAACGCCTGTTCTGCTGCAAATATAACCGCAGTTCCGGCAATAACAATGCCCCGCCGCTATCCCAAGAAGAAAATATTATTGCGCCGGTAATGGGGCACTCTTCTGTAGCGCTGCCCACTGTCAGAGTGTGGGTTTCCGTTTTGCAACGGTCTTGGTGGTTAGTTTCGCTTTATTGAACCGCCAAGAACGCCACGAGCGCCAAGGGAACATTTCTGCAGCCCCAGGGCGTTGCCTTGGGGGTTAGTCGCAAAAACCACTGTCAGCCCGAAAGGGCTGTACATTAATAACCTCCGGTGACCGAGCCCGGGGGGGCGAGGGAACCGGAGGTAGGCGACACCCCGCACCTCCGGCGCTCTGGAAGTGCGCCACAAACCACTGTCAGAGTGTGGGTTTCCGTTTTGTGACGGTTAGTTCCTCTTTATCGAACCGCCAAGAACGCCAAGGGCGCCAAGGGCCATTACATCAATTATTCTTTCTCTTTCTGGGCTGGTCTGCTTAGCGACAGCGTTGGATTATTGTCCCGGGCAAATATATATTACTGGAAAAGGCTCTGAACCAACCGTCAACCGATCAGCAAAGGATAACCCGAGATGGAAATTAACAACCTGGAAAAATTCACTGCCAAGATTGCGGCTGGTCGCCTGTGCTTGGGCAGCGTCATCACTCTGTCTGATCCGGTAGTCAGCGAGCTGGCCGGCGACTGTGGCCTGGATTTCACCTGGATCGATGCGGAGCACGCACCGTTCTCGCTGGAGAATATCCAAGGGCATATCATGGCCCTGCGCGGAACTGACTGTGCGCCGCTGGTACGCGTCGCCTGGAACGATTTCGCGATCATCAAACCGGTGCTTGATCTGGCTCCGGCCGGAATCATCATCCCCATGGTCTGCACGGCTGAGGAAGCCGCAGCTGCGGTTGCGTCCTGCAAATATCCGCCCCGGGGCCGGCGCGGCTGCGGCGTCCGCCGCGCCAACCGTTACGGGCAAATGCCTTTCGCAGAATATCTGCGCCATTCAGAGACAGAACCGATGGTCATCATCCAGA
Organism: Lentisphaerota bacterium; assembly: GCA_012800565.1. Lineage (GTDB taxonomy): Bacteria > Verrucomicrobiota > Lentisphaeria > Oligosphaerales > Oligosphaeraceae > JAAZIZ01. The sequence goes on along the minus strand of JAAZIZ010000043.1, from coordinate 986 downwards.
TCGAGCATATCGACGCAGTCAGAAACCTGGACGAGATTTTGCAGGTCCCGGGCATTGACAGCATCTGCATCGGCCCCTGCGACCTCTCCGGTTCCATGGGCAAGCTTAATCAGTGTGACGACCCGGAGGTAGTGACGGTGATAGAGGAAATCTGCCGCAAGACTCTGCAGGCCGGTCTTATCCTCGGCACCGCAGCAGCACCTTATGCTACCTGGAAGAAACGCGGTCTGCATTGGATAGCCATTACCAGCGACTGCGGCAGCATGAGCGCCACTTACCGGCGCATCCTGGCTGAAGCAGCCGCAGAACAGTCATAAAGAGCCGCTGCCCTGAGCCACAGGCGACAGGGCAGGCATCTCAGTTTTCAGTCTTTGAGGACTTCGGCCAGGGGAGGAATCATCTGCTTACGCTCCAGCTCCGCCGCCTGTCCCAAGGCGTGGATCACCGGTCCGAACGCATGGGTGTCATTCATCTTCCAGGGATGCAGGGCGTAATCTGCCACAGTTCCGTTGTAGCCAGGCGCCAGACAGCCAATACAGCAGTTGAAGACTGATCCGTCCAGGCTCACATAACGCAGCAAAGCCCGCAACCCGCGCAGATAGTGCGGCAGGAAAAGCCCCTTGTCCAGGAGACCGCTTGCCAAGCCCCGCCCCATGGCATACAGTAGCAGGCTCGTGCCTGAGGTCTCGGGGTAGGAGCCAAAGTCTTCCAGCGCCTGATGCCACATCCCATCTTTATCCTGATAGGGCAGCACTTTCTCCAGCACCTCCTGAGTAAGAGTGCGCAGTGTCTGGCAGTCAGGATGCTCCGACGGGACATCATCGGCCAGCTCAGCCAATGCAAATGCCGCCCAGCCCTGGCCACGGCCCCAGTGCCCGGGGGTCAGGCAGCCGCTGTTCCTGGCGTTGAAAGCCTGATGATAAATACCCATCTTCTCGTCAAACAGGCGCCGGTGATGCCCCAGCATCTGGTGACAGCACTCATTG
>JAAZIZ010000474.1 GCA_012800565.1 Lentisphaerota bacterium | reverse complement strand
GGCCTGGTCATTGCTGCCGCAGTACAGCCGCTGGTCAAGAATGAGCCCTGCTCCCAGGCCGGTTCCAAAAGTCAGGAACAGCATATTCCGGCAGCCTTGCCCGGCACCCCAGTGCCATTCAGCCAAAGCGCCGGCGTTGGCGTCATTTTGCAGATATACCGGGCAGGAGCAGGAGAAGTGCTGCGTCAGAATTTCTCTGACTGGCACCTCGTCCCAGCCGGGCAGGTTCGGCGGGGAGCAGATCAGCCCCTGCCGGCTGTCGAGCGGTCCGCCGCAGCTGATGCCGATGCCGGCCAGATCGTCCTGGCTCAGCTGCTGCGCCTGCAGCAGTCCAGCGGCGAGACGGCAGAGTTGGGCCAGGCAGTCCTGCGGGGCCGGAAAAGCCGCGGTCGCAAACCTGGTCTGCGCGAGAATGGCAATGCGCTGGCCCTGGTTTTCGAGGCTTCCCAGGACAACGGCGCATTTGCTCCCGCCGATATCAAGTCCCAAGAGAAAGCGTTTCATCCTTTATTCCTTTTTACGGCCTCGGCGCCCTTGTAGGTCAGGTGGTATGGGGTATTGACCATTTCGTGCCAGAAGACCAGCAAATTGTGCAGGCTGATATTGATGATCAAGCCACAGCAGACCAGCAGAATCATCAGGCTGGAGCCACCGTAACTGAGGAAAGGCGCGGTGATGCCGGTGGTAGGGCACCAACCGCTGACTACGCCGATATTGATCAGGGCCTGAAGAGTGATCATCACGCCGATGCCCAGGCACAGCAACATCCCCGGCCGATCACGACATTGCCGGGCAATGAAAATTATGCTGGTGAACATGGCCAGATACAGCAGTACCACCAGCGCCACCCCCAGGAATCCCAGCTCCTCGCCGATCACTGCCACGATAAAATCGGTATGTGCTTCAGGCAGAAAGGTCTTGATTACCCCGCGCGAGAAACCCCGCCCGCTGAGTCCTCCGCCTCCCATGCCGAGCTGTGAGCGCCAGAGCTGGAACGCATCACCAAGCTGATCAGCTTCAGGGTTCTGGTATGAGGTCACCCGGCTGACCCGTTCCGGACTGATCAATACCGCGGTCGTCCCCAAAGCTAGTCCGCAGAGAACAATCAGCAGCAGATATTTGACTCGCACGCCGGCAAAGAACATCACGGCAAAACAGCCCAGGCCAGTGATTACCGTGGTGCTTAAGTCCTTGCCTAATAAGATCAGCATCAGAATCACGCCGGTCACGACGGAGGGAATCAGAAAGCCCTGCTTGAATTTCTTGATCTGCTCGCGGGGCAGGCTGCCATAATACGACGACAGATAGATAAGCAGCAGCACTTTGGCGAATTCCGAGGGCTGGATCTGGATTTTCTGTCCTCCCAGGGAGAATCTCAGCCAGCGGATAGCGCCTTTGATTTGCACCGTGAAGGGGAAATAAGCCAGTGCTTCCGGATTTATTTTAACTGCCACTGACGCCAGAGCCAGGTACAACAGCAATCCTCCCACCAGCACGAGACCCCAAAAGGAATAACGCTGAATGTATTTCATTGGCACGAAGGCCATCACCAGTGCGGCGAGCAAACCGATCATCAGCCAGGAAACCTGCTGCCAGAATAGTTTTGCGCCATGCGCATGTACGCTGGCTGAATATACCATCGGCAGGCCCAGCGCAATCAGCCCCAGCATTGCCAGCAGGAAGACAATCGGCCAGGTCCGGACGCTGATCAATCCCTGCAGGCCATGGGCTGCCTGTTCATCCACTGACCATACGGGGTCTGAATTCATCTCTGACATAATTACTTCCCCCAGCTTTAGCGTGAATTTTCACCCGTTCTCTTCCGGCCTGGTGAAGACAAAGCGAAAAATCTCCCGGGTCGGGTGCAATTCCCAGGAGAAACCGGCCTGTTCAAACAACGTCACCGCGCGTTGCAGAGCATTGCGGCCCGGGTCGGCAAAAAAGAATCTTCCCCCTGGGGTAAGATAACGGCAGACACAGGCAACCAGCGGCTCAAGCATCTCCTTTTCATAAATCAGGTCGCTGCCCAGAATGATCTCGAATTGCCGTTCCGGCCCCGGATTGCGCCAGTCGAGCTGCCAGTATTCGATTCCGGTGAGACCATTCAGGGCGGCATTGCGCAGAAAGAACGCACGATTGTCGGGATGGAAATCAGCGGCAGTGACCTGGGCACCGCATTTTCCCGCACAGAGGGC
>JAAZIZ010000473.1 GCA_012800565.1 Lentisphaerota bacterium | reverse complement strand
GTGGTCGCCTCTTCCGGGAGGCTGTGGCGCAGATTTTCCAGGAGGCGACGATTCGGGGCCTCCGGCTGCTCCGGACTCTCTGGAGCAGCCGCTTCTGCATCTGCCGCTGCTTCGGCCTCCGCTATTTTTGCTGCCGCTGCGTCTGTTGCCGCCAGGCTGTTGCTTATGCTCCGGGAAATGATGGGGATTTTGCTGTCCTCGGAGTCATCTTTTTTGTCGGCAGCCTCGGTTTTGCCTGAGCTGCCGGCATATTGGCGCAGTCTTCTGGTGACGATACGCTGCGTTTCCGCTATCTTTGGCTTGCTGCTGCCGTCCGAGTCAATTTCACTGCTGTCGAGATAGCGCCGGCCCGGGCTGGTGGGCATCGGCCGCGCATTTGCCCCTGCCGCGTTTGGGGTCACTGCAGACGTGTCACGGTTCGATGCGGCAGAGCCATCCGGCTTCAGGTATTTACGTTTGCCGGTCGCGGGGATGGTGCTTCCTGCTTCCCGCTTGTCATTTGTATTTTTATCCATTACCAGCCTATGGTCCGATGCGTTGAACACTGCTGCCACTGGGGATGTTTTCCGACATTCCCAGTGCGCTGTTCTTGGTCTGTCTGTCCGCCTGCTGCACCCCGCGCCGGGCTTACAGTTTGCCCAGCCGCTTCAGGATGGCCAGCACGTCTTCTTCGCCCCGCAGTTTCACTTCTTCCCGTGCCTTGTTGGCCATGTTTACTTCCAGTCTGGCCAGGGAGACATATTGGTCCAATGACTTCTGGACTTTGGCCTGGGCGTGACTTTCGGCAATTTCATTGAAATCATTGACCAACTCCGCCGGCTTGCGTGAATACAGCAGCGAAACTGTGATAAAAGGCACTTTCAGAGACGGATTCTCAACTACGCTGTAGATGGGTGAAACTTTCTTTTCGGTAAAATATTCCACAATACTGTAAAACACTGTCGGATCACCGCCCTCGGGAACCTCCAGTAAAAACAATGCCTCAATCGGAGCTTCCGGAGCCAGCAGCAGCTGATTGCCATTCTGGTTCAGCTGCTTTTCAAACGATACCTCAGGATTGTAGTCAAAATAGGTGAAATGATTGAAGTACGGCTTGGAACAGAACAACGCAAAGTCCTCGTGGTCTATATGACCATCAAGCAGGCGCAACTGGTCGTTCTTCTCCGGAATCGCCAGAAATACCTCCAGCGACTCAATCAGCATCTGGTTGTATTTCTGCTCCGACAGACGCTTCTCAAACTTCAGACGGTTGCTGAACAATACTATGTTGCCGGTGTTGCCGCTGTCAATCGCTTCCGCCAGAGGACCAGCCAGAAATTCCGAGGTGTTGCTGATAAATTCACTGGACTCCAGTTTGGCGTATGGTAACAAGAAGGCAAAAAAAGTCTTGTCTTCCGTCGCTATTTTTTCCTCTTCGGTCAAGTCCGCGAGAATGCCGCTGACAATCCCGTTGCCAGTCCCCCCGCCAGTGGAACTGAAGACCATATTTCCCTTGATCAGGCCGAGCAGCTCACGCTTAACCGATAAGTATGCATCCATACCTAAACGGCGATCCTTGCGGGAACCCCTGAACTGGCCTTTCCCGGCATGCAGACTGGCTAAAATCCGCCGCCCGCCCCCCGGAACTTTCGCTAATTCCGTCTCGGAGACATTGACCAGCACCGCACTGTCATCCAACAGAGCAGCCAGCTTGCAGCCCGCACCACCTATGCCTAATGTCATCTCATACCTCCAGATATGCCGAAGTCTTGGATTCGTAGCGGCGGGCCTCAAGCAACCGCGCCAGTGCCTTGGCCCCGTATTTCGTGATGTAGATGTTCTTGCGGTTGCTTTCGTCCCGCAACTCAATAAAACATAAAGAGGCCATGGCCTCAATAACAGCTACCGCAGTCTGCTTCGTGCGAGTGATACCTAAATGCTTCAAATCATCAAAAAAATTCGTCAAATTGTATTTTAACGCTTTCCCCTCGCTCTTCGCAGACCATAACAATACCAGATAATGTGCTTCCCCCAAGCGAGATACTTGAGCCTCAAAAAGCTCCTTGCTCTCCTGGCTGGATAACTTCTCCGACATCGCTACCCCTGTGACTGATCGACTGAACCCATAACCACAGACCGGGAAACAGCCCAAGCAAAGGCAAAATTCGCTGCTGTATAAAACCCGAACAAAACGACCCAAAGACCCGCAAAAAAAGAAACCGCAAGGATTACTGCACCCTATATAGCATAGTACACTATTCCATAAAAGCAAGTCAAATCGCGTTTTTTCTGGCTATAAACCGCTAGTCTACAAGAGACAACCAAGGCCGGAGAAATACTCTTTGGTTGTTTAGTATAGTGAAGTAAAATATACTGAAGTATATTAAACTATAGTAAAGTATAGTTGTGAGACGAAAAGAGACATCTGCCAGGCGGGGAAAAAGTCTTCAAGCAGGGTTCCAGGAGCCCTGAGCCGGGGCGTATAATTTTTCGAATAAGATTATTTCCGGCAAGGATTTACCGGGCTTTATGCGGGGCGTTGTCCTGATGCGCTCAGGACAAAAAAAGCCACCTCGGGAGGTGGCTTAGGCGGGGTATAATCAGGTTGTTAATCAGAGGATGTCCCAAAAAGGCTTCGGGCGCATTTTATCCGCAGATAACGCAGACGG
>JAAZIZ010000472.1 GCA_012800565.1 Lentisphaerota bacterium | reverse complement strand
GAGTTGCAATTGCGGCTGTAGTTGCAGCTGATTTTTCCATACGCCACTCTTGTTGGGTCCAAACTGCCGCACGAAAGCGTTGTATATCGTATTCGCACAGACAGTCTTGGCCGGCCCCACTTTCACGGAAGCATTCTCACCTCGCGGCCAGTGGACAATATTGGTGTTGTCCTCGACAAAAAAAGCTTTGAACTCGAAATAGCCCACTTCATGCAACGGCAAGGTAAGCTGAAAATGCCGGCCACCGACCTGCTGCATCGGCAAATCCTGCCAGTCGCGGCCCTGTACCGGTTTCCCTTCCTCAACCAGAGCAATTATTTCCTGCAGGCGGATCGCATTGTTGCCCAGATTCGTGCGCAGAAACGCCCGCCCTGGACGGACTAAATCCAGTTCCAACCGCACCTGCAACAAATCTCCTGAATGGAAGAAGCTCTTGCTGAAGGTAGATGGTGTTTGTATTAGATTCATAAGCTGTTAACTTTCAGATAAATATTCCAGAAAAACGCGATGCGGGCCAATCCGGCGGCAACCGGGCAGGCATGGCTCCTTACCAACCCTCTTACCAGAAAAGAACCTGCAAGCCAGATACCGTTCCGACTGCGCAAAAAAACAATTTTCCGGGGAAGAAGCCAGTCCGGACAAAAAACCGCAAACCCAAAAAAGAATTATGCCCGCTGCATGTAATGGTGCATTCTTCTGTATGGTAAACAGAAGACGACATGCATATTGCATAGACGTAAACCTTGAGCTGTACGGATTGCGTTGGTGCAAAGCCTTGTACTGCGCGGGTTGTGCTGGCGCAAATCCTTATGCTGTGCGGGTTGTATTATTGTAAAATCTTGCGCTTCAGTCGCTTAACCATAATCAACTCCAGGCTTCATCCTGGGGGTGCGGCATCCTCCTGAATCAATACGCCTCGGAGAGGCGCTGCAGACCCATGCAATACCAACGTTAAGCCACCAGATATTATTGAGTACTAAGCAGTGCTTTAAGATAAACCGAAAAGATTGGCGCCATTAGCTGAAGATAACCGGCAATTAAGCCGCATAATGAACCTGGCGGACTGCCGACAACACGGAACAGAAGAAAATCTGTATCCTGTTCTAAGAAGCACTTTATAGCACACTTTTATTTAATATAATACGTAAACTCCTGATATCCAAAAAACACAAGTAACAATAACGGACAAAGACTAACAAAGTTCTTGATTTCTAACTGTTTAGGTTGGCAAAACATTTTTTGAAACTTATCTTTCCGGCATTACCTCCAGCCATGTTTCACCCAATGTGGAACACAGAAAGGTGAACCATTACGATTGTTTGCTGCAATTTGCTCTGGCAGAAACGCCCTAAGCGGTTGCAAAATTGCCCTGAACCGAGTTTCACCCTGACAACAGCACGAATCAGTTACTCATCTCATCTTTTCATCGCACCTTGGTGATTTTATGCAAAGCCTGGCTGAATATCCAGGGGAAACTACGCTCCAGCAATGCCGAGACCTGAAAAAACAGGAGAATCATTTATGTTTTTCTCATCCCTAATCCAGAATCACTTTTCATTTTCTCTTTATTTCTTGCTTAGCAAGATGTTTCTGCTGTTCTTTCTGGCCTTCATTCCGGCTCTGGCTGCGCAGGAAACACAAGGTACTGACATCAGCGTGAGGCTCACACCGCTTTATTGCCCGGGCCTTTCGCTGCGTGTGCGGGGCGGCTCTCATGCTGCAGCATGGTCTGACAACCTGAGGCGTGCGCCGCTCCTGACCCTGCCGGAAATATCATCCGGCTACGCCGACCGGGTGTTTCTGAACGGTTATGTCCAGCGCGATCCTGGTACCGGCAATCCCGCTACGGTGATGCCTGACAGCACCTGGTTCTGGGGCTATGCTGATGCCAGCCAGTATAATCTGCAGAAACAGACCTTGTCGTTCCAAAAAATCTCCTGGGCTCAGGAGCAGGAATTCAGCTTCAATGGGTGGCAGTATTCGGAGCACTCCAGCAGTCAAACTGAGGCTGCTATTGGCCTGGAATTGGCAGGTGAATATCTGCTGTACCGCAGAGAACGCTGCCAACTGGGGCTGCGGCTGGCCTGGATGGTTATCCCCGATATGGACTTCCAGCAGCAGTTGCGCAACTTTGCCTGCAGTCACCACAGCAGCAGCAAGCTGCTGGAAGTGCTGGAAACCTATTACTATGATGTCAGCGGCATCAATATGCCCCCGCCAGGCCATGCCGGAACCTATCTCGGCCCTTTCGACTCCCCGCCCACCATCCCCAGTCCAGTTATTCCCAACCAACCCCAGGACATTGAGCAGACCTTGACGGGGCATTCCCTCCCCGCCGACAGCAGTACTGCATACTATCACAATCAGGTTCGCTATGCTCTGCACTGCATCTCACACGAGCTCCAACTCGGGCTGAATCTCAGTCGGGCAATGTATGCGGAGCGCCTGATCATGACTTTTGCACCAGCAGCCGCACTGCAACTGCTGAGCCTTGACGCCAGACGCGGTGAGACACTGTATGTCGATGGTCATTCTGCCGCTGCCTGGCAGAACCACAAGCACCTTACGCGCCTGCTCCCCGGGCTGATCCTCGCCGCCCACCTGGAATATCATTTCCACCCGCACTGGTACCTGGCCGGCTCCGCAGCATTTCACTGGTACCCGCAGGAAGTCGCGATGACTCTGGGGCCTGGCAAAATAACCCTGCAGAGCAGTAAGATTATCCTCGGCGTCAGCCTGGGATACTGCTTTTAGTGGCCTTAGCCGCTGTCAGACTGCATCTGCCAGATGCAGCCAAAACCGTGGCCTGGCAATTTCCCCCCCTTTGCCCGTAACATTCTTTCAGAGGAGGAAGCAACTATGTCTAATCGCGTATGGGAACGGTATCAAAACCCCAAATCTGCTCCTGGCATAATATCCGGCTGGCCGGCTTGTCATTCCCGGCTGCTGCCCCGATTGCTGTTGACACTGCTGCTGCTGTTCGCTCTGAAACAGCGCTGCCGTGCAGAACTGCAGTCCTGCG
>JAAZIZ010000042.1 GCA_012800565.1 Lentisphaerota bacterium | reverse complement strand
GCGAATCGGTGCGCGCGGTCAAGTGCTCTCTGGAGCGCGGATTGGTAGATTATGAGGAAGTGTTTTTTGCCTTGAAAGTCGCCAAATTTGAGGGCTGGCTGTCGTTTGAAGAAATGTATTCGGCGCCGGATGCCGTGGCTGCGGAAATCAAGGCCGGCATCGCGCACCTGCAGGAATGCAAAGCCAACGCCCCCGCCGCGCCCTGCGAACCTTTCAAATCGTTTAATTGGTAAAACGCAAAAACCGGCCTGGGACAATGCACGGCTTTTTTCCTCTGTCCCGGCCGGTTGCTTGGTTCTGGCCTCCATCACTTGGCAAATATAAAAACAGATAATGTCATTATGGATCGATAATACCGCTGATTTTGCCGCTTTCTGCCAGGAAGCCTCGACCCAGCCACGGGTGGCAGTTGACACTGAATTCATGTGGTCCAGCACCTTTTATCCCCGGTTGGCCCTGGTGCAGGTCTCCTGGGGAAAAGACCATTGCGCTGTGGTGGACCCGCTCCAGGTGGATGACTGCAGTGCTTTTCGCACATTGCTGGAAAACCCTGCCGTCCAGAAAGTGTTCCATGAAGCTACCAGCGATTTGCCGATTCTCAGACGCTGGTGCCACGGCGGCCTGCCGAAAAATATCTTTGATACCCGGCTGGCAGGAGCATTCTGCGGGCTGACCCAAGGCTGCTCACTGCAGAAGCTGCTGGAAATGTTCTTCGCTTTTACCTTGGATAAATCCGAGACCCGCAGCGACTGGCTCCAGCGGCCGCTCAGCGACCGGCAGCTTGAGTACGCCTCCGCAGATGTGAAATGGCTGCCCGAATTGGCCCGGCTGCTCCAGGACAAAATCTCTGCCTTGGGCAATCTGCCTTGGTTCCTGGAGGAGATGAAACTGTTTTCCCGGGAGGAGTTTTATGCTGAGGAACCGCCCGAGCAGTACTACCGGAGCGTGAAAGGTTCAGGCCGGCTGGACCGGCAGCGCTTGGCGGTGCTGCGCGAGCTGGCCACCTGGCGGGAAAAAACCGCCCGGGCGCTGGATAAAACCAGGAACCGGGTGATGAGTGATTAGCAGATGCTGGATGCTGTCGCGTTGCTGCCCGAGAATCTGTCCCAGCTGCGGCAGGTGCAAAATTTCTGGCCGAAGATGATTAAAAGCTACGGCAATGATGTCCTGCAGGCCATCCGTCGTGGTCTCAGCATTCCCCGGGAGCACTGCCCGACCCAGGCGGTGATGAAAATGCCGGTCGCGGTGCACAAGGTAAGGGTGGGCCGGTTGCAGCATTATGTGCAGAAGCGCTGTGAACTGCGCCAAATCGATCCCACGCTGGTTGCTTCCCGCCGGGAAATCTCCACCTTGGTTCTGGCGGCTGATGCCCGGCAGTGGCCGATAGACAGTGTGCTGCTGCGTGGCTGGCGGGCAGAACTGCTCGGAGAAGAATTGCAGAATCTGGTGCGCAGCAATTTTACCCCCTGATGCTTAGTCTGTTTTGAGGTGCTGATGGAAGTGCATACCCCTCCAACCCCAACGCTGTCTGCTCCGGCTGGAATCAGGCAATGGCTGAAAAACCATCCCGATGCGGCCTGGAAAATCCTTTTCGCGTTGGCTGTATTGCTGGTTTTCGGGCGCTGCCTGCTGGCCAAAGACCGCCTTTCCGACGATGTGCTCTATATCGGACGCGGGGAACTGCTGCGCTTTAACTGGACCAATATCTGCTACTGGTGGAAAACCCCGATCCTGGGGCTGCGCAGCCCGCTGCTGATGTACTCATATATGCTGGACCGGCTGCTGTGGGGAGAAAAACTGTTTTCCTGCGGCTGCCATCTGCAGAATCTCGTCTGGCATGTCCTTTGCTGCTCGGCACTTTATCGTCTGGCCCGGATGCTTACTTGGCGCTGTGCTGACGGCAGCCGGCTGCGCCTGCCGCGGATTTATGCCGGACTGATGGTTCTGGTCTGGGCTCTGCATCCGCAACGGGTTGAATCGGTGGTCTGGATGGCTGAGCGCAAGGACGGCTTGAGTACTTTCCTGGGGCTATGGGCCTTGATCCTCTTTATCCGGGCCAGCCGCCGGGAGAAAATCAGCTGGGGAGCCGTGCTGCTGCTGTTTCTGTCGCTGCTGGTGAAGCCGATGTTCGCGACTCTGCCGGCCTTGGCCGCGCTGTTTCTGCTCTTCGACCGCCAGAAGATTGAATGGCGCTCCTGGATAAAACTGTTGCTGCCGATGAGCCTGCTGATCCTGGGTTATGTTGCTTATCCCCAACCGTCCGGCGCGGCTCTGCATACTGAAATGGCGAAGAACATCTCCGGTTTGCAGCTTTACCAGCGTCTGCAAATCAGTCTCAACAATTATGGCTTGTATTTCTGCAAGACCTTCGTTCCCTTGAATCTGTCCCCGCTGTACCCGCACTACAATCCGGAACTGGATTCCCGCCTGCCGGTAGTCATCCTGGCCGCGGTGTTCGCGCTGGTACTGGGGTTAAGCTTCCGGCGCGAGTACCGCCAGATGCTGCTGGGCGCAGTCCTGCCCGGACTGCTGGCCTTCCTGGTGGCACTGCTGCCCGTCGTAGGTTTGCTGGTCTCCGTGGGAAATACTGATTTTGCCGACCGCTACAGCTATTTTCCCTCCATGTTCCTGCTGCTGCTCTGCGCTTTCCTGCTCTACGCCTGGTGCCGGCACAAACAGTGGTCCCGGCCGGGACTGCCCCGGGTACTGCTGCTCTTTGTGGTTGCCTATCTGATCCTGATGGTGGTTATTACCAGCGTCTATATGCCGGTCTGGCTGTACAAGAATGAAAACCTGTATGCAACCGTGTATTATCCGCTCAACCCCAATCCGTCGGCGGTAAAAGTGCTGATCGGAAGCTTGCTTTGGGATGGGCAGGATGAGGAGGCTGTCCAGCTGTGCAGAGAAAAATTGCGTGAGAATCCGCATTATGCCCGCAATATCAGTAAGTCCAATGAACTGTTCCGTAAGGCGGTGCAGGCCATTGTTCTGTTTCGGCAGCAGAAGCCCAAGCAGGCAATGGCCATCAGCAAGGAGATATTTTTTGATCCGGAACAATGGACCCTGAATCTGACCAACTCCGGCGTGCCCCATATCCTGGTGGTCTATGTGGGCGAGTATTTCACTGATTTGGGGGAAGACGAAGCCGCCGCTTTTGTCTATGAATGCGGAGCCAATATGTACGCTTTCTTTGACTCCTATGTCACAGCTTTCTTCCGGGGATATGCCGCTTTCGGGAGAAAACAGTACGCGCAGGCTGCGGAGCACTTCGCCTGGGCTCATAGAGTCTGTCCGGAAGTCGAAGGAGTAAAGCAGATGCTCGACCTTTCGCGTCAATGGCAGAATCTGCTGCAGATGGATAGTCCGCCAACCCGCCTGCTGCGGCAGAAGCAGCAACAGTAATCTGCGCGGCTTACGTTTCCAGGCTGATATTCTTGGCTGGGGAAAGCGGTCCTTCGCTGACCACGCAACGGAAGAAACGCAGGAATTCTTCCCAGCTGCTGATATTTGTGGCCTGGGCCCGCAGACTGCGGCGGTAGCCGCGCCCGACCAGGTAACTGAGGATGGTTTTGCGGGCCAGAATCATGCTCCGCTCCAGGCCATAGAAAGCACGCAGCTGCTCTACATGCTCATAGAGCTGAGCACATACTTCCGCATGAGTGGGCGGTGCGGCGTCCTGCCCCTGGCACAGCGAACGGAACAGCCAGGGATTGCCGATGGCCCCGCGCGCGACCATCAGGCGGGTGCAGCCTGTAGCTTGCGCCAGGGCCACAGCGTCCTGGCGCGAGAAGATGCCGCCGTTGGCGCAGACCGGTATTGACAGCGCGGTGCGCACTGCCTGGATTATGTTGCCCGCAACCGGTCCGGAATAGACTTTCTCCGCCAGGCGGCCGTGCAGGGTCAGCTGGTCGATGCCGCAAGATTGCAGGGCCAGGCAGAACTGCACCGTAGGTTCGGGGTCTACTTCAGATATGATCCGCGTCTTGACGCTCAGGGGTTTCCGCGTGCCTTGGCGCAAAATGCGCAGGCACTTCAAAGCATGGTCCAAGTCCTGCAGCAATGCCGCTCCCGCCCCGCGCCGGATGACTTTTCGGACCGGGCAGCCCATATTGAAGTCTATGGCATCAAAATCCATTTTGTCCAGCAGGGCCACGGCTTGTTGCAGGTCTGCAGGGATGCTTCCCAGCAGCTGTACGGCCAGATATGGCTCCTCGGCGCCCCGGGCCAGGATGTTGGCGTTTTCACTGTTGCCGTGCACCAGTGCGCCGGCATCGATCAAGGCCGTATAAGCATAACGCAGGCCGTATTTGCGGCAGGCGTACCGGAAAGGCAGGTCGGTATATCCTGCCATGGGTGCCAGAATGTATTCCAGGGATTCAGTCATGGGCAGTTAAAAAAAGGCAATCCCCCTCCGGCGGATGAGGATTGCCTTTTGCTTCTCAGGACAGGGGATGTTTACAGCCCGAAGAACTTCTGCACGTTATTGCAGACGCCTTCGGCAGTGAAGCCGTATTCCCGGGCCAGGACCTGATATGGTCCGGAGGCACCGAAATGGTTGATGCCCAGGATCAGCCCCTGGCTGCCTACGTAACGTTCCCAACCGAACCCGCTAGCGGCTTCCACCGCCACCCGGCGGCTGCAGCTGGCGGGCAGCACGCTCTCGCGATACTCGGCGGACTGCTTCTCAAACAGCTCCCAGCTGGGCATGGATACTACCCGGACTTTGCGGCCCTGCTTACGCAAAAGGTCTGCTGCGCCCATGGCGCAGGACAGCTCTGAACCGCTGCCAATCAGCAGCAGCTCGAAGTCAGCATCGCTGGAAATCACATACGCACCCCGGTTCAGGGCAATCTTGGGGACGATCTCAGCCGGCAGATTCGGGACATTCTGGCGGGTCAGGCAGAGAATGACCGGGCCATCGGCCTGCAGGGCCGCGGCCCAGGCGTGGGCCGTCTCATTGGACTCTGCCGGACGGATCACGGTCATGCCAGGGATAGCCCGGAACATCGCCAGCTGCTCAATGGGCTGGTGAGTAGGTCCGTCCTCACCGACAAAAATTGAGTCGTGTGTGAAGACAAAAATTTCATGCAGGTTCTGGATGGCTGCCAGTCTCAGGGCCGGCTTCATATAGTCAGAGAAGACCATAAATGTCGAGCTGAAAGGGATGGCTGTGCCGGACAACGCCAGGCCATTGCTGGCCAGGCCCATGCCCAGCTCCCGGATGCCGTAGTGGATATTCCGTCCGCTGCGGTTTTCCGGCGTGAAATCTCCCAGTCCTTTCAGGTATGTCTTGGTGCTGGGATTCAAATCTGCAGAGCCGCCCACCAGCGCCGGCACTGCCGCTGCCGCTGCTTGCATGATCTCGCCGCCGGAATTGCGGGTCGCAGTTTCCTTGGCAGGGACTGCTTTGAAGAGCCGGTCCAGGATATCAGAGGGGACACTGCGCTGCAGCAGTGC
>JAAZIZ010000471.1 GCA_012800565.1 Lentisphaerota bacterium | reverse complement strand
TTTTTTTGAACATTGAAGTTCGTTTCGATTTGCCACCTGTCGCGGCCTGTGTTTACGATTTCCTTGATATTCTCCTTTGAAAGAAGACAGCCTTTTGGCCTTCCTCATGCAGACAAAGCTTCTGCACAGAACCTCGTTGAGATGTTCCGGGTCCAATCGTTCCGCAAGGTATTTGAGGGTGTCGGAGTGAGGAAGATATGGAAAATCACACTCCGAGAGCGTATTGATGGCCCCCCAGAGGTTTTCCGAACCATTTACATCATCCCAAAGGCGGCAGCTGTCCGTCACATCAAGACGCTGCACGGTCATTGCCCATAACTGCCCAACCAGGTCATAGGTAATGCACCATTGTTCCCGCAGGTCGGCGACTTCTGACAGATAACGGTTGAAATCTGGTATTATATGCTTGACGGCTCCGGGAAGGTCTGCGGCGCATTCGATTCCAGAAGCAGCTCCCTTTGGCTTGCGACCCGGGCGCGGCCGGAATGCATCCGCACAAGCTGCTCGCACAGACCGGAAATTTCCCCCAGGAGCGTTTTGGCTCTCTGGTAGTTTTTCACCCACGCAAGGACCGTCTCCTCCATTGCTACCGGAACATAGAGGGTCTGCGTCTTCCTTGCCACCTTAGTGGAAACCACCAGGAAAGGATGAAGCTTTTTGCCTTGCTTGCAAGGACAGTCCGGAGTTGCGCACTTCCTGTACTTCCTCACCGGGGTACCTTGCAGCATCGGCCCAAGCTCGCCGAGTTTTCTGATGCGTAGTTCGATACTGCCCTGGATTCGTTTTTCTGTTCTCAGTTCCATTGATGCCTTCCTGCATTTTTTTGCTCTTCATGGGTAAGAATAGGTACGTATAGGTACGGAGCTTATAATATAACACATAAATGATTGAAGCAAAACAATATTGCAACAAAAAATCTTAAAATCTTGAGATAGACAAAATTTATCGCTGAAGAGGCAAAAAAAAGACCTCAAATGCACTTTACTAAAAAATCGCGGACTTTCCTCCTGCTGGTGCCTGGGCGGGATTTGCTGTTAATTTTCGCCGCTTCCGCGTCGGCACTTAGAAGACTGGCAAACAGCATTTTACCGCACTACGTCTCCATTGCTGTTCTCGCCATTCACCAGCTGCTGCAGAATGTTTTGCGAAACCTGCTCAATATCGTTCAACATGCGCTCCAGCAATTCCGGGCGGGTGCATAATAAAGATAAAATCGTCTCCATACGTTCCATGCAACATTGTACCGGTGCGGGGAAATTCATCTTGTAGACAGGAATATGCATGGTGACCTGCTGCACCAGCTCAGCATCACAATCACCGTTCAGAAAAGCTTCCAGACGCGGGCGCTGTGACAGACTGCAGGAGCGAGTCGGACCATATTCCCATTTGCGAATGGTCGACCAGCTGCTGCAGAAATATGCGGCCATATCCCGATATGTCAGGCCAAGCTGCAGACGTTTTTCGCGGATAAGACGACGAACCTTGTCATTCAGCTGTCCATCAAAGACAATTCTGCCATTTTTCTGTGATACCCCCATGTTCACTTCCTTATTGATTTACTGGCTGAGTTTCCTGCCTCCTGACTTTTTTAGATGAAAACTGGCAAGGATTTGCCAGTTAGACAGGACCAAGCCTAACCATACAATACAAAAACAGGATATCAAATGCTGTAAAGAAAAAAAACAGAAAAACAGAAACAGAAACGAAACTTTTTATAGGGTTGTTGCTTTGGCGGAAGAGAATGCGTGCGAATTCGCTGCCGGTGAATCCATCTTTCACTGCCATATTCACCTGATTCTACGCTTTCACGGAGATGTCCCTAATCCCCGCGGAGGAGTCCGGGCCGTCATTCCCGGTCGGTAGAATTATGTGAACAGCCTGTAATTTTTATCTAAATCCACTAAGCAAGTATTATCTATATCCAACCGGCAGCCAACTCTTCTGGCTGGTGCTCCATAGCCTATTCGCCATACGAAGGCAGTGTCTCAGTCCAAGGTAAACAAGATAGAGCTACAGGCTGCGGGCGCAGAGCATAACCGAAGCGCCAACTATTTAATTAACCAAATCCTAACAATGGGCGAACGAGTCATTAACTGCGGTAAAATATAGTAATGCCGTGACAAAAAATTGCGTATGATAAAGATATAGATGAGCTGAGCAGTAGTCTATGAAGAAATCTGCGATTGACAATTCTTTTAAGTGGTTCTGTTTTTTCTGTGCGGGCCTGATTGGTCTGCTGATGCTGGGATTTTTCATTCAGCTTTCGCTGAATTCCAAGCAGGTATGGGAAGTCTTCGGCTGGCGTTTTCTGATTTCCAGTGAATGGGACCCCGTGGCGGAGAAATTTGGCGCGTTGCCGAGCATTGTCGGCACGTTGAGCACAACCCTGATTGCGTTGCTCATTGCTTTGCCGCTGGCTTTGGCGGCGGCGATGTTCCTGGTTCATGCGGCTCCGCTGATCCGGTCGGTGCTTGGTCATGCCATTGATTTGCTGGCTGCCATTCCCAGTGTCATTTATGGCATGTGGGGACTTTTCGTCCTGGTGCCATTTATGCAGAATAAAATTCAGCCGTTCCTTGCCGAAACCCTGAAAATCCACCATATTCCTGTGGTGGGAAGGTTTCTGGCGGAGGATTATTACAATGGCTTCGGTATTCTGACCGGCGGCCTGATCCTGGCGATTATGATTCTCCCGTATATTTGCGCCATTCTGCGGGATGTGCTGCAGATGACACCGCCAATGCTGAGGGAGGCGGCCTACGGAGTGGGCTGCACACGCCTGGAAGCAGGAAAAGACATCATCATTCCCTATGGCATACGCGGCATCCTTGGTGGCATCTTTGTCGGACTCGGACGCGCCCTCGGTGAAACGATGGCCGTCCTTTTCGTGATTGGAAATATAATGGAAATGCCGCAGAATGCTTTTTCCGGCTCAACCACCATTGCCGCAACGATTGCCAACTGCTTTCCGGAAGCGGACGGGCTGCAGCGCAGTGCTCTGTTTGCGCTGGGACTGATCCTGCTGCTGATGAGCCTGTTCATTCAAATTCTGGCCCAGTCCTATCTGCGGGCGGCTACCGCACATCGAGGGGAATAATGCAGAAAAAGAAACTGTTCTGGCGAAAACTCGCCAACCATATCTTCCGCTTTTTTTCGTTGCTGGCGGTACTGCTGGCCACGACCGCGATGCTGGTGATTGTCACTCATGTCATCCGGGCCGGAAGCAAGGCGCTCAGCCTGAATTTTTTCCTCAATCCCTCAAAGCCCTACGGGATGCCCGACAGCGGCATAGCCAACGCGCTGCTGGGGTCGATCATGATCACCCTGGGCGCCGCGCTGCTGGCCACCCCGCCGGCCATCTGCGCCGGCATCTGCCTGTCTGAATTCCGCGATCGCCCTAAAATCACTGCGGCCCTGCGTTTCTCGGCCAACGTCATGATGGGCATGCCATCGGTACTGGTCGGGCTCTTTGTCTATACCTTAATTGTGGTGCCTTCCGGGCATTTTTCCGGCCTGGCCGGTTCGGTGGCGCTGGCGATCATCATGTTCCCGGTGGTCATGCGGACGACCGAGGATATGCTGGACATGGTGCCTTATGCATTGCGGGAGGCCTCCCTGGCCATCGGCATGACCAGAACCCACACTACGCTGAGAATCGTCTGCCGCAGCGCCCGCAAAGGCCTGATCACGGGAATCCTGCTGGCGCTGGCGCGGGTCAGCGGCGAAACCGCGCCCCTGCTTTTCACTGCCTTATTTGCAGATTCCTGGCCGAAGGATTATTTTAGTGGTCCGACACCGAACATGCCGGTGCTGATCACCGAATACTCGACCAATTCGCCGTTTGCAGCCATGCATCAGGCTGGCTGGGGAGCCGCTCTGGTGATCACCGTTCTCGTGCTGACGCTCAATATCGGCACCAGAATTATGTTCCGGGAGAAACGACATGCCACTTAAACTTGAAGCAAAAAACCTGAATTTCTTCTACGGCAACGAGCAGGTTCTTTTCAATAACAACCTGCCGGTAGAAGAAAAGAAAATCACAGCCGTCATCGGTCCATCCGGCTGCGGTAAATCCACCTTTCTGCGCGTCTGCAACCGGATTTTTGAATTATACCGCAACCAGCGGGCGGAAGGCGAACTCCTGCTTGATGGAGTGAATGTCCTGCTGCCGGAAGTCGATGTCCTCGAACTGCGGCGAAATGTCGGCATGATCTTTCAGAAACCGACCCCGTTTCCGATGTCGGTTTTCGACAATGTGGCTTATCCCTTGAAGCTGCATTTCAAGCTCAGCCGCAGGGAAACGTTTGACCGGGTCGAACAGGCTTTGCGCGGTGCATCTCTGTGGGATGAAGTCAAGGACAAGCTGAAAACCAGCGGGCTGGCGCTTTCCGGCGGGCAGCAGCAGCGCCTCTGCATCGCCAGAGCGATCGCGGCAGAGCCGGAAGTCCTGCTGATGGATGAGCCGACCAGTGCCCTGGACCCGCTGGCAACCAGCAAGATCGAGGAGTTGATGGTCGAGTTGAAGAAGCGATTTACGATCATGGTTGTGACGCACAATATGCAGCAGGCTGCCCGCATCAGCGATGCGACCGCCTTTTTTTACAAAGGGGTCATCGTCGAACACGGCACAACGACCAAGATTTTCACCAATCCGGCGAACCGCAAGACAGAAGAATATATAACAGGGCGTTTTGGCTGAACAGGGGGCGCGGTAGTATGACAGTGCATTTCATCAATGAAATTGAGAATCTGACCCTGCTTTTGCTGGAAGTTACCAGCAAAGTCGAACATGCGGTTCAGCAGGCCATTCAGGCAACGTTTTCGCATGACGTCCCCCTCGCCCAGAAGATCATCGATGCGGATGACGAGATCGATGCCACAGAAATCCTGATTGAGGAGGAATGCCTGAAGATTCTGGCGCTTTATCAGCCGGTGGCCGGGGATTTGCGCAAAGTCATCACCATCCTCAAGGTCAATAACGAAATCGAACGGGTTGGTGATTTGGCGGTTAATATCGCCGAACGGGTCTTTGATATGGTGTCCTATGGCGAAAACATGGTCGAGAAGCTCGATTTTGAAGAGATGACGGGCAAGGCTTGCGGGATGTTGAAGAAGTCGCTTGATTCGCTGACCTATCGCGACACCGCCATCGCTGCAGAAGTGATTTCTCTTGATGATGAGGTTGACAAGTTGCACCATGATGCTTATCTTTTTGTCCGTGAGAAGATGCTGCAACATCCAAACCAGTCGGGATATTATCTCGATTGTCTGACCATTTCGCGGTGCCTTGAGCGCATAGCCGATATTGCCACCAATATCAGCGAGGATGTCATCTACATGGAACAGGGCAT
Organism: Lentisphaerota bacterium; assembly: GCA_012800565.1. GTDB lineage: Bacteria > Verrucomicrobiota > Lentisphaeria > Oligosphaerales > Oligosphaeraceae > JAAZIZ01. The sequence goes on along the minus strand of JAAZIZ010000471.1, from coordinate 5,902 downwards.
CATCGTTAGACACCTGCACGAAGGGGGAACAAAATAATGGCCGCTGAAAAAATACTGGTGATTGAGGATGAAGAGCCGATCCGGGAGTTGCTCAAACTGACCCTGGAATCAGCAGGCTACTCCGGTATTTACATGGCCGCCAACGGGGAAGATGGCTTGCACCTGGCTCAGACGCGCCTGCCGGACCTGATTCTGCTGGATTTGATGCTGCCGGGCATGGATGGACTCAGCGTCTGCCGGCAACTGAAGAGTCAGGAGGAGACGCGGGCGATTCCGGTCATCATGCTGACAGCCCGCAGCGAGGAATCCGATATCATCATCGGGCTGGAACTCGGCGCGGTTGACTATATCACCAAACCATTCAGCCGGAAAATACTGACAGCCCGCGTCCGGGCGCAATTGCGGCAATTCAACGATGTGGAGGGAAGCAACGAAATCCGGCGGGACGGGTTGCTGATCCGCAAAGACCAGCATGAAGTCAGGCTGCAGGGCAAAATGCTTGATTTGACCGTCAGCGAATTTGCCATCCTGCAACTGCTGGTATCGTATCCGGGACGGGTCTATACCCGCAATCAGATCATCAGCAGAATCAAAGGTGACGGATACCCGGTCACGGAACGGGCCATCGATGTGCAAATCCTCAACCTGAGGCGAAAACTCGGCGACTGGGCCGTAAATATTGATACAGTGCGAGGCATCGGATATCGCTATAAACAGGAATCCGCCGAATGAAATACCGCGACAAAATTTTGTTTGGCCTGCCGTTGGCGGCAGGTGCGCTGGTAATCCTGTTTGCCGCACTTTTTCTGTGGCAGCGCCGTTCTTTCGAACAGGCTTACATGTGCGATGCACAAAACAATATCGCCCAGGAGGCATACCTGGTATCGCTGATCTTGAAACCAATGCTGGACCAGGGTAAAATTGAGGAAGCGCGGAAATTCTGCAATGATTTTCAGAAAGATGTGTTGCGCCTGAGCCTGATCCGGGCCGATGGCCTTGTCGAAGCTGACTCATCGGAGAATCCCGGCTTTCTTGGCAATCATCTCGACCGCGTTGAAGTCCAGGGTGCGCTGGCCGGCCAACCGACAACCGTGAAACGGTACAGCGAAAGCCTGAACCAATGGATGGTCTATCATGCGCTGAAACTGCCGACCGCCCAGGGAGATTATGTAATCCGGGCAGCAGTAACTGCCGATCAGGCCACCAGGATTTTGCGACTGGCCCGCAATCACACACTGCTGGCCATGCTGCTGGGCGGCGGATTGGTCTTCCTGCTGACTTTTTATATTCTTCGGCGAGTGCGGCACCCCTTGCAAAACCTGCAGAATGCAGTGGCGGAAATTGCTTCTGGCAATCTGGAGACACGCATTGACATCCCAGCTTCCGGAATTGTCCGCGAGTTGGCTGGCGGAGTCTCGTATATGGCCGAGCAGCTGAAGCAGCAGCTTGCAGAAGTCACCTCCGGGCGCAATGCCATCGAAGAGCTCTTGAATGCCATGAGCGAAGCAGTGCTGCTTTTCGCCGAAAACGGGGATGCCGTCAAGTACAACCAGACTGGCGCCAGGTTCTTCAAATTGAAAGGACCAGATGCGAAATTCAATCTGGTGCGCTCGGAGATTCCGGGCTTGCTGACTTTGGCCCAGCGGGCATTTCAGAGTGGTGAAGCCTTCGAAAGGGAATTCACCTTGCAGCGCACACGTTTAACCCAGACTTTGTTTATCAAGGGACGGATCATCGTTCAGGAAGGCAAACGCTTCTTACTGCTGACCATCATCGATCTGACTAACCAGCGCAAACTAGAATCTTTCCGCAGCGATTTTATCGCCAATGTCTCCCATGAACTGAAAACCCCGTTGACCTGCATTATCGGAGCTATCGAGACGATCCGCGAAGAAAGCAAGCTGACGCCGGAACAGAACAGCAAGCTGCTTGAGATGATTTTTGAGCAGTCTAATCGCCTGAATCTGCTGGTGCAGGATATCCTCAGTCTTGCCGCCCTGGAAAAAAAGCAGCTGGCACCTGGGCGCGATTTTGCCACGCTTTCATTGCCGGCCATGCTGACCGAGGCAATCCGGCTCTGCGCAGACAAAGCCGCCGAAAGCGGTGTTTCCCTGAAGTTCACCGAGCAGACTCCGCTGCAGATTGCCGGCGACTGCCAGCTGCTCGAACAGGCCGTTGCCAACCTGATCAATAACGCTATCCTTTACAGCAACAGCCAGCTGGTTGAAGTCTCCCTGACCCAGGAACAGGATTCTGCGGTGATCACCGTGCGCGATTATGGCATTGGCATCGCCCCGGAACACCAGGAACGCATCTTTGAGCGCTTCTACCGGGTACACAAGGAACGCAGCCGGCAGCTCGGCGGCACAGGACTGGGGCTGGCCATCGTCAAACACGTCGCCCAACTCCATCATGGATATGCGGAACTGCGGAGCACCCCCGGAAAAGGATGCGAATTCCGAATTATTCTGCCACTGGCATAAGCTTTTTTTGTCCCCGGAAAACGCGGAAAATTTATAGAAATTTTACTTTGACGGATGGGGGGTTGTACGCAGGTTCGCAGCTTGGTCTGTTGCTTTCTCCGACTGATCAGTCGGACGGGGCGGACAAGTCGGACGGGGCGGACAGGTCGGACAAGTCGGACAAGTCGGACAAGTCGGACGGGTCAGACAGGCCTGCATTCCGGCACAACCCCTTGCGCTGCAAGCGCTTATCTATGCTTAACCCCAGAATTTAAGTCTGGGGTGAGGTCCCCCCCAAAAAACAGCAGGCTTATCCAGCAAGGCAACAACTCTATAATTTTTCGTGCCTATCGTGGTTAATAAGCCAAGTTTACCATTCCTAATCTAAAATTAATATTTGCGTAATCTGGATTGAATGATTTTGATTTATTTTATGTAGCAGTCAGAAAAATTATTGATTTTGCATTTGGTTTGGCGATCTGCAGGTAAGCGGATGTCATTCCATGGAAGTAAAAAAAGGAGAAAAAGAATGTTAAAAATGAGACGAAAAGGGTGTTTGAGCGGTCTTGCTTGGAACAGACATGGGAGGTTGTTGCTGGTTTTGTTCTTATGTGGCACAGTTGCTTCAAGCTACGGCCAGGATAATGCAGCTATCCTGCAGCAGATCGAAGCGATGAAAAAGCAGATACAAACGCAGCAGGAACAATTGAGCGCATTGCAGAAGCAACTCCAACAGCAGCAGACTGCAACTGCCAATGTGCAGCAGGAAATCAAAGCCGTTGCCGAAAAAAGTTCGGGCACTGACTCCAGTCTGCCCCGCGTGCTTCTCGGCAAGGGAATTGATGGATTGGCCATCAAGGGCGATCTCAGACTGCGCTATGAGCATATCAATCATGACCCTGAGGTCGGACCAGACTTGCGCCGCAAGTCTCGTTTCCGCCACCGGGTGCGCCTGGGCGGCGTCTGGACGAATTCCGCGGAAGACTGGGAAATCGGGCTGGGTCTGGAAGCCGGCAGCGGCGACGGCACCAGTGCCAATGACAGCTGGAACAAGGGCAGTGCCTGGGAATCCGGCGATCTCTTTCTGGATTATGCCTATGCCAAGCATACCCTCGGCGATACCGGCCTGAGCCTGACCGTCGGACAGCAGAAGAATCCCTGGACTTGCGGCATGGTCAACTTTGACGGCGACTTGCGCCCGACTGGTGCCACCCTGGCCTGGAAAGATGACCTCTTCTTTGCCAATATCGGTGCCTATAACATCCGCAGTGACAATTCAATTGGCGGGAACAGCCAGGATTTGGCCAATATGTACGGCGGTCAGATCGGCATAAACTGGAAAGAGGAAGACCTCAGTGCACGGCTGGCTCTCGGCTTCTTCGCCTATGACGACAATACTTCCGAATATTATCTGGGTTCCGATAATGCCAATTACCAGATCGGCATGGCCTACGGCGAACTCAGCGGAAAATTCGGCGATGTCACTCTGAAAGGCTTTGGCGAGCTGGCGATGAACTTCGGCGCCGATGACGATCACAGCCAGGTCACCCCAGCGAAATACGGTGTTCCAGACAATTATTCCGCAGAAAGCAATGATCTGGCCTGGATGCTCGGTCTGGAGGCGAAGTTCGACCGCTTCAAAGCGAAATATGCGTATGCACGCATCGAAGGCGATTCGGTGCCCTGGTTTGTCTCCGACAGCGATTTCGGCTCTGCTGCCCTGCCGAATGCCAAGGGGTCCAACAACACCAAGGGGCATATCTTCGGGCTGACCTACGATGTCAGCAAAAATTTCTCCATCGGCGGCAGTTTGATGCTGACCGATCTGATCAAATCCGGAAATGACAGGAATGCCGACGGCAGACTTTATCAGCTCGATATGAGTTATAAATTCTGACGCGCATGATTTGTTCCTCCACATTGTTGCAATCCTCGCTCCGAGGATTGCAACAATGGCAACAATTATATACTTTCCTGAGCAAATTACAAACAAATGTCCATATCAGCGACCTTTGCTGGCAAAAATACGATTTATTTTTCTTCTTATTCTGGTTTAACCAAATATTAACATCCCGACCTGATATTAATTGGCATAACAAACATGTGTCCGGTTTTCTGCCAGGCACACGCGCAAAACAAAAAAAGGAGAAAACGAAATGTTGAAAAAATGGATTATTGCAACCCTGATGTGTGCTGTCGGTACGTCATTAATAGCACAGACGACAATCAATGGTGCCTGTGCCAGTTTCCCGGCTCCGGTTTACCAGAGCTGGACTTATACCTACAGCCAGACTGGCCCGACCAAAGTCAATTACCAGAGTGTAGGTTCAGGCGCCGGCCTTAACCAGATCAAAGCCGGAACCGTCCATTTTGCCGGTACCGACAACCCCCTGAAGCTGGACGAGCAGAAAGAAGCCGGTTTGCAGCAGTTCCCGATGCTGCTCGGTGGTGTCGTCGTCATCGTCAATCTGCCTGGCATCAAAACCAATGAACTGAAACTGACCCGCGAAGCGCTCAGCGAAATCTATCTGGGCAAGATCACCACCTGGAATGACCCGAAAATCACCAAGACCAATCCGGGTCTGAAACTGCCGAACAGCAAAATCACCGTTGTACGGCGGGCTGACTCCAGCGGAACCAGCTTCATCTTCACCAACTACCTGAGCAAAATTTCCCAGGAATGGGAAAGCAAGGTAGGTGCAGGTGCCTCCGTCAACTGGCCAGTCGGCATTGGCGGGCAGAAGAACCCGGGCGTTTGCAACAACGTCGCCAAAATCAACGGCAGCATCGGCTACACCGAATACACCTATGCGGTGGAAGCGAATCTGAGCTGCGCTGCCATCGAAAACCAGACCGGCAAATTCATCACCGCTGATGTCGAATCTTTCAGCGCCAGTGCCGCCAATGCGGACTGGGATAATGCCCCTGGCTTTTACATGGTTTTGACCGATCAGCCCGGCGACAAGTCATGGCCAATCACTGGCGTGACCTACATCCTGATGCGCGAAGACGCTGATCCTGCCTTGCGCCAGGAAATGATCAAATACTTCAACTGGTGCTTCACTACCGGAGCTACCGCCGCACAAAAACTCAACTACGTGCCCATGCCGCAAAATGTTGTCGACATGATCACCGCCCAAGTATTCAAATAACGCGATCGGGATAGCAAATAGCAAGCATTCACCGGTCTAAAAGCTATAAAAAAGCCTCTAATCTGTTATGGATTAGAGGCTTAAAATTTGGTATTCCCCCGCTGGACTTGAACCAGCGACCCGGTTGATTATAAGGCACGCAAAGGCCAGGAAAATTTTTTGGAAAGCGGTTTTGGCGTATTACCTGGCAGCTCCGGACAGGCTTATTTTTCTTCCATATTGACGATTTTCCAAGTTTTATCCATTTTCAAGCGGACTTCCATAACGCCTTTTCTAAAGACGCCGGGA